>JAZDFB010000035.1:0-2753 GCA_043808305.1 Planctomycetota bacterium
CTCGTGAGTTTCCCTTGGCCGGTCTAAAATTGGAATATGGAAACAGAAGAACAAGTTGATTTAAGCCGGGCGGAGAAAAAAGAAGACCCAATGATTTTTAACCCGCAGGCCGGGCGGTATTTTTCACCGCAAAGGCTTAAAAGAAAAACAATCGCTTTAATTATTTTTTGTTTTTTTATTATTGCGCTGGTCGCATTTTATTTATCCGATGTGGTTGGTAAAAGCGCGCCGGAATATAATCCGGCTGATTATCCGCATGGCGTTGTGCCAGCGGAACAAACATGAAAAGAGGCTTTACTCTTATTGAACTGTTGGTCGTTATCGCCATTATGTCGGTGCTTTCAAGCGTGGTCATGGCCAGCTTGAGGAGTGCCCGGGAAAGGGCGGCCATCGCCAATATCATCAGCAACCTGGTGCAGGTGGAAAAGGCCTTCTATTTTCTGGCCGACCATGAACGCATCAGCTTGTGGTGGCCGGAAACCAATTTTGGCGCCGGCAGTAATCCCGACATAGCGTTGCTGGTTGCCAACGCCAGCCGGCTGGGAAAATTTTTGCCGGCCGCCCCCAAGATGCCTATCGGCACCAACATGGGCTACGATAACGACCAGGATACTTTTGTCTGTGGCGACGGCGGGACCGTGTACCGCGGGGTAAATATTCATGTGAGAAATATTTCTTCGGCCATCACCCAGAAAATAAACGATATTATGGATAAAGACGGCACTTTGCTTTGCGGACGCATCAAGTGGGACCCCAGCGAGAACGGGTCTTTGTTTTACGTGCTTTCTGAAAGCTATTTGAAGTTTTAAACTTTTTAATATAAAATAATTGCATTATGGGAAACGAATCAATGGACCATGTTTTCAGGCCGGGGGGGATACGCCGCTCTCGCCCGAGTTACAGAAAGAATTGAATACATTCCGTAAAGATGTGGAGGAGCGCGAATTAACGGACAAAGAAAAAGAGAGATTCAAAGAATTGCGGGAAATGGAAGGGTCAATTATAGCCGGTCGCCAGCGCGAAGCGGAAAAAATTGTTGAAAGCAGGAAAAAATTATAGTCAATTGAGTGGCTATTGACTAATTATTAGTAATATTCTATAGTATCGTTAAGTTACGCAATCCACAGTTGGATTGTTTTTATTAAATAAGTATAATTATTGGATTAATATTAAGCAGAAAATATATGGGAAAAACAAACGTTTTTGCGAGAAGTGTGGGGGAAAAAGCCATGTCGCTTATTACAATAATGGCGATGATTTTTTTAACAGGTGGTTCGCTGGTGCCTGTGGTGGCGTTCGCTACGACACCAGTGTGGACAATTAATTTCGTAACATTGGATGGCGGCGCAAGCACGACTGTTGTTTCGGGCGGGGATATCGCAGTTGTAATTGACGTGACTATCGTTGGCGGCGGAAGCGAAGATGACTGGAAATCAACCGGCTGGAGGATTAGCGACACATCGGGGTCAATGACGTGTATTAATAAGCCGGCGCCTGATTTTACTGCCGGCGGAAACCATACCGAATCTTTTGATATTACCGCTCCTTCCTCAGTGGGCACTTATAATGTTTATTTTAAAGTTTACAAGGATAATTCTTGCAGTGGAGAGAAGGCAAGCTTAACCATGACGGACGCTGTGACGGTAACAAAACCGGACCTCAGGGCTGCTAAGACAAATGATTTGAATGGCGGCAACGCAGTAGTGGGCGTGCCGTTCACTTGGACCATCAGGGTTCAAAATATCGGCAGTGCTGACGCGGTGTTTGAGAAAGGGGAATATATCCTGAAAGACTTTATGCCCGTGCAGTACGTGGGGACTTACGGAGATGTTACGATTTTGGCTTCAGCCGGGGTGGTTGGTGTGCCGTCTAAGCTTGACTGTGACCAGAATCAAAGTTTGAAAGCCGATCTTATGTGCAAGGTCAAAAATACCAACGGATACTCAATAATCATTCCGCCCGGCGATTACATAGATTTTTCAGTAGTTGTAAATCCGACTCAAACAGGGACTATAAATAACCCAAGGGGCGGTTGTCCCGATAATATCTGTAAAACCGATTCCGGCAATCATGTCAGTGAAAGCAACGAAGACAATAACAGTTGTTCCAATTCGGTAACTATCGTACCGGCTCCGGTTTGCGGGGACAACAGCGTTAACCAGTCGTCCGAACAGTGCGATGCCGGCCAGAATAACGGCGCGGTTTGCAGTGCCGAATACGGCCAGACCTGTAATTATTGCAGTGCGTCTTGCGAAACGGAAACTGTACAGGGCCCGTATTGCGGGGACAGTGTAAAGAACGGCCAGGAAGAATGCGATGGCGCTGCCGGCGTAGGAGAACATCAGCAATGCAGCGCGCAGTGCGAATTGTCTTGTGTGGAGGGATATCATTCAACCGATGGCGGATGCGCACCGGATGAAATTCAATATCCCATTTATACCAGCGACACCAGCGCTTGTCCTCAAGGCACACTGGCCGAACTTGCCGGTACTTACGACGTGGGCTCTACGGACGCGGATGGCGTGTCGTTTGGCACCACCTTAAATCATTATTATATTTTTGAAGCATCGGGAACTTTTATTCCGACTTCCGCTCCGGGTTATTTATCAGACGCAGGATATACGACTATAGACGGAATTTTGTCATCTCTATACGGAATTAACGGTACTCCGCCGGATAAGGGCGCGCATGCTTTGCTGGCGGATTTGGGTTCCGGCGTGGGAATTTTGGACTGGGGGGCGTTTACCGATACC
>JAZDFB010000036.1:0-4782 GCA_043808305.1 Planctomycetota bacterium
ATCACAGATCTGTGATTCTTCCAGCTTAGGTATCATTATGATATCCCCAGCAATAGCTTTATCAACTGACCGTTGCTCCTTGCCAAAAACCTTGAATATTTTTCCGTAACGCTCGCTTTTTTTAGTCCGGGCATTGTAAACCGAACTATCTGACGTAATGGTTCCAGAATACAGCCGAATGTAGGTGATTTTTCCTACGAACGGGTCACTAACAACCTTAAAAACATATCCAACCAACGGGGCCGTTTCGTTAGCCTCGATTTTAACCTCTTTGCCAGCCTGGTCCAGCGCTGTCAAGGCCGGTATATCGGCCGCAGACGGCACGTATTTTATTACAAAGTCCAAAAATTCCTGGATTCCCAGCTCTTTGCGGTATGAAGTTACCAGAACAGGAATAACCTTGGCCTTGAGTATGGACGACTTGAAAGCATCCTGAAATTCAGCTGCAGTCACCTCGTTGCCTTCCAGATATTTATTCAGCAAAGTGTCATCAATCTCTACTACTGCTTCCAACAGTTTCTCATAGTAGGAAGCGGCCTCTTTTATATTTGCCGGGTGATCTTCGACAATATTTATAATCTTATTCATGGCTGAACCGCCGCCTATTCCGGAATCGGTTAAAGGCAGGAATACCGGCATACACCGATCGCCGAAGCTTTCCCGAATTGATGCCATTAACTCGTCGAATTTAATATTTTCCATATCCATCTTATTAATGACGACAGCCCTGGGGATATCTTTTTTAACGGCTTGTTCCCACATCTTTCGTGTATTAACCATTACTCCGGATGTAGCATTAATAGCCAGAAAAACCATATCCGAGGCATTAAGGCCGGTAATCGCCTCACCAATAAAATCCGGATATCCCGGCGTATCTATAATATTGAACTGCTGGCCCTTCCAGTTACAGTAAACTATACCACAATCTATAGAGTTCTTGCGTTCTTTTTCGTCAGGTTCAAAATCGCATATAGCCGAACTATCATTAACATCTCCTAAACGGCTGGCGGCACCAGCTTTATAGAGCATTGCTTCAACCAACGATGTTTTACCCGCATCTCCGTGGCCAATAAAAGAAATATTTTTAATTTCACTCGTCTTCATTCAATAATTCCTCTCTTATCAATCCAGAATTGCCTGTAGACGCCACATCGGCATAAAATATAGTTTACAAACGAAACCCCAACTAACTTATCCCTATCCCTTTGGAAAGTCTTTGGGAAAAACCCTAGAACCCCGAGGGACTGGGAAGCAAGGCGGTATTCTTCAATAACTACCAGCTATATCGCAGGAATCCCTGTTTGGGTTCTACTTATTTACCAGTAATACGATTTCTACACGCCTATTCTTCTGCTTACCTTCCGGAGTCTTATTATCAGCTAGCGGATTAGCAGAGCCCAAACCTCGGGTAGAAATGAGCGTCTCTTTTATCTTGTTTTCCACAAAATATTCCTTAACGGCTTCGGACCTGACCAACGAAAGTTTTTCGTTTGTTTTATATTTTGATTCTTTAATGGGCTGATCGTCGGTATACCCATCTATAGATATAAACGCGGCTGCAGCCTCTTCTTTAATAGCTTTAAGGATTTTATTCAACTTGTCTTTGCCATCGCCGGAAATCGTTGCCGAACCAGGGTTAAATAATCCCGTGGCAATAATCGCCGGGTTACCGTCGCGTTGGATTACTGAAAGCCCTTTAGATTCAAGCCTGCGGATAAGAACCGTATCGTCTTTTTTAGCCGGTTGGGCATAGTACTCCTCATCAGTCTGTGCTTCTTGAAGCTTTTCGACAAAAAGCTCATTGCGCTGTTTTAATTCTTGGCAGTATGATTCCAGCTTCGTATTTCTAAGTTCTAACTCTTCATTCTGGCTTTGCAACTCCTTTAGCTGGGATCTATATTTGCTCGCAATGCAACCGGAAACCAGAATGCTCAAAAACCCCACTGTTACGATAATGCTTATCCTCTTAATCATAATACAACCTCCTTTATTAGAATATACTAATATTATCTTAAATATTATCGATTTGCGTATGTAATGTCAAGAATTTTACTTATTTTCGATTTGTTTGGTACTGTTTCCAACGGCGATGAAACCATATCCATTGCTCAGGATATTTGCGAATGAGTAACTCAATACCTTTGATATATAACTGCGTTATGCATTGAATATCCCTATTTTTATCGCCGGTTTGCTTGTATTCTATCTTCGGTAAAAAAGTTATCAGGTAATCCAGTTCACCCGGCCTGCGGCTGACACAAGCGAATGGGATTATTGAAGCAGATGTCTTAATCATCAGGTTGGCCGGCCCCCACATAGCTGGAGCCTGCCGCCCGAAGAAATCAGCCATAACACCCTCGTCACGGCCGGTTTGGTCTATAAGCATCAATACGATTTCACGTTTATTAAGCGCCTCTACGCACCTGTTAATAGCCCCTCTGGAATACATAATCTTAATACCACACCCAGTCCGATAGCGGTTAATCAGATTATCCAAATATGGGTTTATTTGCTTAAAAACTACACAATTAATGGGATATCCAGCCAGGGCCAAAGCCGCTATACCCATTTCCCAGTTACCTAAGTGGCCGGAAACCAGTATCGTTCCCCTGCCGGAATTTATGGCTTCCTTTAAAATCGTCTCATTCTCAAACGTGAAATACCTGCGAAAAGACGACCGTCTCATCAGACGCACCGACTGAGCCATGTGAAAAACTGTTTCACCGAAATGACGGAACACCGAATTTGGATTAATATTAATACCGGCAAAATGAAGGTTTTCAGTGGTAACGTTAACATGACGTTTGTCAAAAAAAGACAAACTACGTGTAAGACTAACCAGCAAAGTTCTGGCAAATTGTTTGGGCAAAGCAAGTAATAGGCAAAGGATAGCTCGAATTATCAGATATTCCAGATAAAAAAGAATTGTTTTGGGAACAGGAATTCTGCGCCAGAATTGCTCTCTCAATTTATTTACCCGGCTAGACTGCCTTGACTTTCTTAATCTGAGGAATTTCTTTCTTGAGCGCCTCTTCCACACTCATCTTTAAGGTCATCTGTGACATAGGACAGCAGCCACAAGCTCCGGTTAATTTTACGGAAACCTCCCCGTCCTTAACGTCTACGAGTTCTATATTACCGCCGTCTGCCACCAGCATCGGACGGATTTTATTCAGAACTGCTTCCACCTTATCCCGCATAATACTGTTCTTCCTGACTTATTATTGCAACACTTAGAATGGCTTATCAGTCACCCTTTTCAAGAGTAAGTCTTATGACTCTCGTCCTCATAAACTCTTAAAGTCTAGAAGGTCATCAAGATTATTATTCATTACCTCAACAACCTAACGGAAGTAATAAGCCTCTCACGGTAACTGACACGCTATCTTGCAGACGGAGTATATATCCAGGTATCGGCCAAGTATCCTGCGCCGTCAAAACCGCCAAGTATTATCATTGTTGTTCCTGTCCAAACAGCCGTATGGAGCCTTCTGGCCGTAGGCGGGCTTGTTACTATCTGGGTAACCTCCCAAGTATTGGTCAGAGGATCATAGATGCCGCCTGAGTTCAACTGGTTACCAGCTGTATCAGTTCCACCCCAGATAATCATTTTTCTTATTTTGTTGGTATCAAGAGGATCTTCATCAAGCTGCAAACTGGTCCAGATAGCCGTATGGTTTGTCCTGGATATCGGCGCCAAGACGCCGTCTGTTACCGGCAACCACTGATCAAGTGCTATATCATAGATACCGCCGGAGTTCATCGGCCTCGGATTGCCGCCGCCCCAAACAATCATCTTATTATTCCAAGCATTGTTGCCGTTGCCAGTAAACACAGCGGTATGGCCTTCACGTGCAGCCGGGGCGCGGTTTATAGCCACATCGGTCCAATTGTCTGTTGAGTAATTGTACCTGCGGCCATTGTTAAGGTAAGTCGAAGACGAACCACCCCAAACAATAAGTTCAGTTCCGGTCCAGACGGACGTATGGTTCCAGCGCGGTGTCGGTTGGCTACTGATTGATCCTGGAGCCCATGTATTCAATGTTGGGTTATATATCTGCAGGTCAGACAGGTATGTGGACGTCGTAGGTTGGCCCCACCATCCAGCGGAAGTACTGCCGTACCCGCCGAACACTAGCATCCTGGTGCCGTTCCAATTGGCTGTATGTCCAACCCTGCTAAAAATCCAAGTAGGTGAAGTAATGTATATCCAGTTATTGCCGGACGGATCATACATCGCACCACCGTTTAAAATAGTGCCGCTTGTATCTTGGCCGCCGAATATTATTTTATTTTGACCATCCCAGACTGCGGTATGGCCGATTCGAGCGCTTAAACCGAAACCACCCGCCCCCCAACCGCCAGTAAAAGGAACAGGTGTACCAGACCAAACTTTGGTTTGTTGATTCCAAACCGCACCGGAGTTCAAATAACCACCTACTCCGCGTCCGCCCCAAATAATGAATCTGGGAGTACCGGGGTAAGTCCACACCATAGTATGTTGTTCACGGCCCGCAAGCAGAAGAACACCCGGAGTTATGGTAGTAATAATCACAAATGTACCGATTGTCGGACTAAACTGCCACCAATATTGGATGGTATCGTTGCTTTTCCATGGAGCTACAGATTGCCAGGAACCAACACCAGCTAAAACACCACCTGCCGTTGTGCTAGATCCTGTACTTATGTAATCATCTTCATCAGCCCAGGGACAACCCGAAAGTATAAATGCAAAAAATGGTACGCACAGCACTATTGCCCATTGCCATTTTCTCATATTTA
>JAZDFB010000037.1:0-3396 GCA_043808305.1 Planctomycetota bacterium
CGGAAGACTATCTACATGTGCATGTGATACCGGACGCAAATAAAGAGTTAAAAGATAAAAACCTATCTGTCAACCTCCCAGGGAAAACCTTGGCTGAAGTTTGGCGCAATTGCTTAAAAGACCCGGATAAATATATCTCAATAAGCCCGGAAAAACTATTTGAGCCGGTTATGAAATGTAAAGATACGCGGTCGCATTTAGAATACCTAAAAAATAGGTATTGGTAAAGTAGCTTAAAAAAGACGCTTCCTTTTTCGGTGACGTAACGAATAAAGTTTCTATTACCCCCTGCAAGTTTAGCGTTGTTAATCGTTCTTACGGGGAAGGTACTGGCCGAGAATAACACAGATAAATCCGAAAATGGCCACTATACCGCCGATAATCAAGTTATTCTGGCGATCCTGCATAAGACCGATATTGTTCACCCGCCCAACTCTAAATATCTCTCCCATGAACTCCGTATTTGGTACCGCTACGCTGACGTCAAAATACTTGTAATAATAGATGCCCCAAGCGACTCCACCCAAGAAAAGTAACGCCCCGAGAGCTTGGAGAAATGGATAACCACGCTTAACTGTTACTTTTACTTTTTTGTCGCTATTCTTAACCTTGGCGTAAAATACATCTAGATTTACCCCGCATTTAGGGCAGAAAAGCTCGCTTTTAGGATTATCCGCCCCGCATATATAACAATATTTACTAACCTCTACTTTAGGAGTGTCGCTTTTCTTCAGGTTCTCGCCGCATTTAGGACAAAAATTTACAGCATCAGGATTCTCCGTATTACATTTAGAGCATAATTTAATATAGTTAGCTTTCTCTTATATTTGAGCTTTAGTCTTTTGTAACACACCCGCGCTGCCACAACCTCATTTCATCACGTCCCGGAGTTTACACCGAACTGTCGATACTATAGCTAATTAATAAATGAAGTCAATTATTTAGCCAGCCGCAGGTTCCTACATCCCCTTATTGACCTTCCATTCCAGGGCGGTGGTAACGCGGGCGTGGATATCCTGGATATGCGCTTTGGTGGCCGGGTCTATTGTTACGTTCTGCGCGAGAATCGCCTGGCAGTTGTCCCGTATCATTACCAGATTACTGCGGGCCAGGGCTATAGCGTCCGACGGGATGCCGTTCTTGGCCTCGGATAGGGACAGGCTGATTATCTTTTCCAGGTGCGACCGCTGGAGGTTGCGCCGGAATGGGTTGATGGCCACTTCATTGACATCCAGCAATTTGCCGTCCTTGTCCAGTATCATAATCTCCTGCCAGATGCCGTTCCATAAAGAGTCAAACAGCTCGGCCAGGCCGAACCGTTCCTGGTCCTTGCCGTAGCGCAGGCTGATGTTACTGACCCGGTTGAGCACCATCGGGTCGTAGAGATAATTCAGCGCGGTGTTCTGGATAGCCAGGATCGTGCCGTAGAACTGCGGCTCAACGGTGGGCGCGTTATAAGGCGCTCCACCGAAATCGGGCATCATATCTACTCCGAGTTTGTTGAGCACTCCGGCCGGCGGCAGGGTTTCTTCCGAGATATTAAAGATGGTGTTATTGAGGAAGTCCATAGCCTGGTTCTGTTTGGCGGCCGGGACGGGTTCAAAAGGGACCTTGCCATCCGGGTCGCCGATATGGTCGCGCCGGTGGTAGATGCCGCCGATGAAGCGGGCGGCCGTTTGGGCCGACTGGACGAATTCATTGGCGCCCTGGCGGAATACCCGGCGCATCTTGGCGTAGCCCTGGCCCGGTTTGCTGAACTTGGATTCTATCTTGCGCCAGAGCTCCTTAGCCAGTTGGATACGGAGCTGGGCGAATTCCAGCGGGTCGTTGCCCAGGTCCCACATGTTGCAGAGCGGGTCGATGCTCTTGGGCGAGTTGCCATAGGCGTCCTCGTCGGTGCCGTAGGTAAGCTCAGGCTGGGCGCAGCGCGAGGCTATTTCGTTAAGCTTGGACAGTTCTTCTTCGGGCGTTCCGGCTCCCAGCGGTTTGTAGGCGTATTCAATAGCCCAGCAGTCGTAAGGCCCGACTGTGGACTGCCAGAACTCGCCCTGCTTGGATTGGTCCAACGCCACGTTGGACGGGCTGTAATCCATAACCGAGCCGGCCAGGCCCTGTTGGCTGGTCAGGGCTTTGTCGTGGAGTTTGCTTACGGGCAGTGCGGTACTGGCCTTGAAGTTATGCCTCAGTCCCAACGTATGGCCGACCTCGTGGCAGACCAGGTCAACGACGTAGTTCTGGACGAACTTCTCGGCTTCTTCTTCCTTGCCGTCGAGGAAGCCGCGCGCTTCGAGCAGAGACATGGCCAGGGATGCCTGGTAGGCCAGGCCGCGGCCGTAATCGCAGCAGGCGTTATTTTTGCCCGGCCGGGCGGACTGACGACCCAGCGGGTTGACGAACTCCTCGAATTTATCGTAATTATGGCGGAGCATATCAGCGCTGATGCGGATATCTGCGGTGTAAAGCTCGCCGGTGAATGGGTCGTCGTGCGACGGCCCGACCGCGTAGCCAAATCCCGGGCTGACCATCCAGCGGATGGTGTTGTAACGCACGTCAGCCGGGTCCCAGTCGGCATCATCCGACTGTTGATAAACGGCTATCGCATCCTTAAAGCCGGCTTGCTCAAAGGCCTTGTTCCAGAGCAGGATGCCTTTTTTGGCCGATTCGCGGTATTCCAGCGGGATAGTTTTTTCCAGCCAGAAGACTATCGGTTTCTTAGGGGGCGACAGCGGCGCGTTGGGGTCTGTTTTTTCCAGCCGCCAGCGGTTGACATACCGGACATAGGGCGTTTCCGGCTTAACCGATGAATAGTCCGTGTACATGGTAATAAAATGCCCGACCCGGTCGTCGGCCAGCCGGGACACGTAGCCGCTCTTGGGCAGAACGGTTATGGAATAATAATATTTCAGGAACAGGCTGCGCGAGTCGGCCAAAGTCGACGAGGATACCGACTTGGTGCTGCGGAAATGCATGTTGATTTCTATATCGGTATTTTCCGGGAACGATTTAAGCAGGGAGAAATAACTGTTTTCCCGGTCGAACCCAAAGTCGGCCTTGGTGGTTTCGCTGAGATGATGGGCGATGTTATAGCGGTCGAACAGGAACAGGTCGTTGAGCGACGCCAGCACCGCGCCTGTTTTTGGATGCGGTTTTGAGAGTATGGCAGACGATGAAATCAACGAATCGCTGATGCCTTTTTCCAAAGCGCGGAAGATGGGCTTGTCCCGGTCCGCCCGGAACAGCACGTTTTTGTGAATCAGCTGGATGCGGTTATTGACCCTGCGGAAGAATAACGGGAAGTTGTCCTGCAGGGCCGAATGGTCGAAGAACCCGCCGTCGCCTGTTTCCCGGGTGACCGAGCACAGGTATATCTTGTCTAACTGGTCAGGTGTTATCTCC
>JAZDFB010000038.1:0-12080 GCA_043808305.1 Planctomycetota bacterium
CCTTGGTAACGTTTTCAAAGGTGGTATTCTCGTGCTTGGCATAACCCTTGACCGTCTCGACCAGGTTCGGTATCAGGTCATACCGGCGCTTAAGCTGGACAGATATCTGCGACCAGGCGTTCTTAACGCTATTGCGCAGTCCAACCAGCCCGTTATACGCGGCAATCACCCAGAGTAATCCCAGCAGTATCACGCCCCCAATGACTATCAACAACACTATCAATATACTCATATACATCCTTTCTTTTAGAGCCGCTTAAACATCCCGCTCTTTGTCTCGCAAAGAGCGGGGGTTATTGGGTCTTATCCCGTTTATACTGAGTATTCCGAAGTAACTATTCCGTCGGGGTTAGTGGCAGTAGGAGTGCAACGACGTACTGCCACGTTATCCCGACTATTCCGTCGGGGTTAGTAAACGAATTAAACAGATTACATCATTTATCCGCCAAGTCAACTCGCTCCTGTTGTCTATATTTTCCTATACTGTACTCTGGCAGTTGGAGCCCCGCTGAAGCGGGATAAATTCCGCGACTTATTAGGGACACTTCGAGCATAGCGAGTTAGTGTCCCTTATCCCGACTATTCCGTCGGGGCCTGCCACGTTATTCCACTGGGGTTACTGCCTGATTTGAATCAGCGTCATTATGCTGTCTTTGCCCCGGCTCGTTACTCTGGCAGTTTGAGCGTTAGCGAATTATACTCCAGCAGTTTGAACGTTAGTGAATTACTGCTGGGTATCCTCGGCTGTAACGCTCCTTTGTCGCTAACAGCCGATGGACTGCCAGGTATACTGGGCTGTAACTCACTATGTTCTAACAGCCCAAGTATTAATTATGAGTTATGAGTTGTCCCTTCTCTGTGAGGGGTAATTCATAACTTATAATTCGGTTTATCTCCAGTGTAAACTTTCCCGATGTCCTTTATCCTTACTGGTAGTCGGGAAGAATGACCATTTCCAGGCCGAATGGCGCCGGAATTCCGCTTCGAATGTTATCGGCGCGATATTGTATACCGGCGTCTCCGGTTCGCTCAGGCGGTAATCCTCCAGCCCCATCCGTTCCAGATAGGCATCCACCGCCGCGGTGATAATCACTAAATCGTCGTTCTTCATATTTTAAAGCGGAATATTCCCGTGCTTCTTGGGCGGACGGGCTTCGCGCTTGTTCAACAATGTTTCCAGAGCCGATATCAGTTTGGGCCGGGTTTCCTGGGCTTCGATGACCTCGTCTATATAACCCCGTTCGGCCGCGATATAGGGGTTCTCGAACTTGGCTTCATATTCGGCCACCAGTTTTTTGCGGGTGGCGTCCGGGTCCTTGGACTGGGCGATTTCGTTCTTGAATATGATATTGACCGCGCCTTCGGGGCCCATCACGGCGATTTCGGCGGTCGGCCAGGCGAAGTTCATATCGGCCCGAACGTGCTTGGAGCACATCACGTCATAGGCGCCGCCGTATGCCTTGCGGGTGATAACGGTCAGCTTGGGCACGGTTGCCTCGCAATAGGCGTAAAGCAGTTTGGCGCCGTTGCGGATGATGCCGCCGAATTCCTGGGCCGTGCCGGGCAGGAACCCTGGCACGTCGACAAAAGTTATTAGCGGGATATTGAAAGCATCGCAGAAGCGGACGAACCGGCCGCCCTTGATGGAGGCGTTAATGTCCAGGCATCCGGCTAGGAACTGGGGCTGGTTGCCGACCACTCCGACGGCGTGCCCGTTCAAGCGGGCGAAGCCGACCACGATATTCTTGGCCCAGTCGGAATGGACCTCGAGGAACTCTTCCTGGTCCATAACCATCTTGATGACCTGGCGCATATCGTAGGGCTTGTCCGCGTCGTTGGGTATAATCTTGGCCAGGCCTTTCTCGGTCCGGTCTGGCTTGTCCTTGGGTTTTATGTAAGGCGGCTCTTCCATATTGTTAGCCGGCAGGTAGCTGATGAGTTTTTTAAGGATAGTCACGGCGTCCTTTTCGTCATTGGCCGCAAAGTGCGCCACGCCGGACAGTGAATTATGGGTGGTTGCCCCGCCCAGCTTTTCGAACGAGACCTCTTCGTTGGTAACGGACTTGATGACCTCAGGTCCGGTGATGAACATATGGCTGGTTCCTTTGACCATGATGATGAAATCGGTCAGTGCCGGTGAGTAGACCGCGCCGCCGGCGCACGGGCCCATGACGATGGATATTTGGGGTAATACGCCCGACGCCAAGGTGTTACGGAAGAATATCTCGGCATAGCCGCCCAGCGAGACTACGCCTTCTTGGATGCGGGCGCCGCCGGAGTCGTTCATACCTATGACCGGAGCTCCGACCTTCATTGCCAGGTCCATCACCTTGCAGATTTTGTTGGCATAGGCCTCGCCCAGTGAACCGCCGAATACGGTGAAATCCTGGCTGAAGACGTAGATCAGTCGGCCGTTAATGGTGCCGTAGCCGGTAACCACGCCGTCGCCCAGAGGTTTATTGTTTTTCAATCCGAAATGGTCGCATTGGTGGATTACGAACATATCCAGTTCGTGGAATGAGTTCTTGTCCAGCAGGAGTTCGATGCGCTCGCGGGCGGTGAGCTTTTTCATCTCGTGCTGTTTATTGATGCGTTCCTTGCCGCCGCCCAACAGGGCGTTCTGGCGCATTTCTCGTAATTGTTTTACTTTATCCATAGTTTACATTACCATTCCGCCGTCCACCACCAGCACTTGGCCGGTGATGTAGCTGGAGGCGTCCGAGACCAGGAACAGCACCGCGTTGGCTACGTCTTTGGTGGTGCCCAGCCGCTGGAGCGGAATCCGTTCCATCATTTTGTTCTTGACCTCGTCGTTGAGAACTTCGGTCATAGCCGTCTGGATAAACCCCGGCGCTACGGCGTTGACGTTGATGTTCCGGGACGCGAATTCCTTGGCCGCGGACTTGGTCAGGGCAATCACCCCGCCCTTGGAGGCGGCGTAGTTGGCCTGCCCGGCATTACCGCCTATGCCGATAATTGAGGCGATATTGACAATCCGTCCGGAACGCGCTTTCATCATATAACGCGATACGGCTTTAGTAAAGTTAAATGTGCCTTTCAGGTTGATGGCTATGACCCGGTCCCACTCGTCTTCTTTCATGCGCATAATCAGGTTATCGCGGGTGATACCGGCGTTATTGACCAGGATATCTATCCGGCCCAGTGTTTTGGCGGCTTCGTCAGCTACCCGTTCGGCATCAGCGGCGCTGGTTACGTCCGCCTTGATGGGCAGGGCTTTGACGCCTTTGGACTGGATATCCGCGGCGGTCTGATTCAGGGTGGTTTCATCCACGTCAACCAACACCAGATTGGCGCCTTGTCCGGCCAGGGCTAGTGCGATTTCGCGGCCGATGCCTCTGCCGCCGCCCGTGACAATAGCTGTTTTGTCCTTTAATTCGTAACTCATAATTAATAATTTATACTTGGGCTGTTGAAGCGAAGCGACTTACAGCCCAGTATAGTTGGCAGTAATTCGTTTTACTCAAACTGCCAGGCTATAACTTAGTGCATTGCACCGTTGAATCTATCCTTTGCATCATACCGGTCAGGGTGTTGCCCGAACCGATTTCGTAGAATGTCTTGAATCCGTCCTGAATCAGCTTGCGCATTGATGCCTCCCAGAGCACCGATGAAACCACTTGGCGTGCCAGATTGTTTTTAATCCGGGCCGGGTCGGTGACGTAATCAGCCGTGACGTTGGATATAATCGGCATCGTAGGCGGTTTGATATTAATCTTCTGGAGTTCTATCTTGAGTTTATCCTCGGCGCTCTTCATCAGCGGCGAATGGAAAGCGCCGGCCACTTTAAGAGGGATAACTTTACGGGCGCCGGCCTCTTTAAGTTTAGCCGAAGCTTTTTCTATGGCCTTGTTATCGCCGGAGATGACCACCTGCCCCGGGGTATTGAGGTTAGCCACGCCGATAACGCCGTTGATACTGCCGATGACCTCTTTAATCTTATCCAGCGGTATGCCCATTACTGCGGCCATTCCGCTGGGGTGCTGGTCACAGGCCTCCTGCATAAAGGTGCCGCGCCGTTCCACGATACGCACCGCATCGTCAAATGACAGGGCATTACCCGCGGCCAGAGCCGTGTATTCGCCCAGGCTCAGGCCTGCCAGGGCTGAAAACTGCGGTAGTTTGGATTGTTCCTTCAGGACTTCCAGTTCCGCTATACTGGTAACCAATAGGGCCGGCTGGCAGATGTTAGTCTTGTTAAGCTGGTCTTCCGGGCCCTCAAAGCACAGTTTAGACAGGTCAAAACCCAGGATTTGGTTGGCCCGCTCGAATATTTTGCGGGCGGTTGGGTGATTCTGGCATAGTTCCTTACCCATGCCGACCGCCTGGGCACCCTGTCCCGGAAATAATAACGCTATTTTGTTATCTGGCATAATATTTAACGGATTTAATCGATTAAGCTGAAACCCATCCGCCGGATTCAATATTCTCAGCTTACATGAAAGCTAAAATGATATACCAAGCATTAAAAAAGGTCAAGATTTTAGTGATTATGATTGAGCTTGTCCACCGGCGGCGGAGAAACCGGTGTCCTGCGGTGGATTAAAGGCATGCTGGTAAACAGCCTACAGTTGAGCCGTTAAATCATTTCTATAAATGCTTCGACCCTTGTTTTGAGGGCGCCTAAATTTTCCTGGCTATAGTCCGCCTGCAGGGAAAGCATGGGTATTTTTTTATCCGCTAAAACGCTTTTTACCAATTCCTGCTCCATACTATAATTTTGGCATAGTCTAAGGTTATGATAAACCACGCCCCGACAGCCGAACTCGGTAACCAATTGAATGATGCGGTCAATGCGGTCATCAGCCCGGGCAAAACAGGGGCAGGTGGCCGGGTAGAGGTATCTCGTGCCCAATGCCCTTAACATGCCGTTCATAGTCCATTCATCTACTTCAACAGAATCATACAGATAGCGCGTCCCGGAACACAATTCATCAGCCACCACAACGGCTCCTGATTCCTCTATGGTGTTGATAATTTGATAATTGGGCCAGATTAACGGCGCGCCTGTCAATAAAAGTCTTTTGGTTTTTGGACCCGGGTTGTTGGATTTTGGAGCGGTTTTGATTTTAGCCTCTAATTCATCGCATAAGAGGTTGGTCTTTTCTATCCAGCTTTCAGGGGCATCATAAAAAGCGCATTGGATTACCAGCAAAACATCACGCCCGCTTATTACCGGCGGTTCCGATTTCCTGATTTGATGCAGGCGGCGAAAGGCCTCGGTCCTGATATGGATTAAATCGATGGCTGATTTCAGCCTGGCTTTGGAGATTTTAACTCCGCTGAATGATTCTAATTTCTTTTTCAATGCGATTATCTCGGCCAACCATCTATCCAGTGATGTATCAATATTCTTGGTTTGCGGCAATTCAAGCGTCCAGACCGGCAGGTAATCACCCAGTATCTCGGCGAGTTTCTTCTTGCCGTCGCACGATGTCGGGACTATCAGCGATTGGCAAAGATTAAAATATGGGAGCTTTAATGTGACTGCCCCGAAAGACGATTTTACTAAGGGGCAGACATCAGGCGGAAGGACTTTTTCGGCGGCTGCAATGGTGTCGTGGAAACCGGCGCAAAGCCTGATAGGTATCGCGCCGGCCGCATAGATAAGTTCTTCGGGCACAAAATTGCAATATGTCCCGATAATCTTGCCGTTAAATCTCTGAAGTGCTTTGACACGCGAATCGCCGGTGATTATTTCATCAAAATAGCCCAGCGCCTGGGCGCGGTTGGGACTGGCGCGCATAGAGGCCAGGTTTCTCCGGGCCGTTGAGGCGATGCCTTCCTGCACTCTGGATGATTCGTTATCAGCATTGTGGACTAAAGGCCAACTATATTTTTTCATAAGTTTTCTATCTCCACTTAGAGCCATCTGGTTGGATGGTTCTTACTTTTTTATACCTTTCTTTATTTCTGTCCGGACCTGAATATCCACAAACCGGGAATCTTTACCTGAAGGCATTTATCTTCCGGGCACATATCAACACAACGGTAACAGGAAATACATTCCGCACGATTCATAACCTTTTGCTTGTTTTCCTCATAAACATGGGTGCTTTGCATCGGGCAACCCGTCATACAACTGCCGCAGTGCGTGCATTTCGAGACATCCTTTTCAAGCGTAAGCAAAGACCCGCGATTAAAGAAAGAAAGCATAAGTCCCGAGGGGCAGATACGGCACCACAGTCTTTTTACCATAAATGATAAGAGGAATATTATCAGGAATAACAGGCCTATCGCAAAAAGGACTACCATAATCGGCGACTCAAAATTAAAGGTCAGCGGAAATCCGGTGATCAGCGGGCAGATAAAACGGCCCGGACACGTCTGGCAACCGACCAGATAAAAGCCCCGCCTGATGCGCAGAGGCAATAAACACGGGAAGCCAATCATTACCATAATTCCCAGGCCAAGGATTAATACGCTATAACTGGTTTTTTTCAAGAGGGCTTTAATGCTTTCTGATATTCGGATATAAGATAACCCCAAGTATTTTCTTACCATAGATAAAATATCTTCCATAAAACCGAACGGGCATACCCAACCGCACAAAAATCGGCCGAAAATGACGGCAAATATGAGATACAAAAGGATAAAGGGTAAAAGTTCGCTCAAAGAATTACGGTAAACGGGATATTCTTGCAGAAAATGGTAAAAGCAGCCTCTCCACATTCCGGTAAGGCGGGCGAAACGGCAAGACAGGATAGGCATATAGGCATCGAACACCTGCGGGTATGGTGGAGATGAGAAGGCGCCTTTAAAAGCGGTGGCCGTCGGCGGCGTGGCACCAAGAGCAGGCAACCAAAAACTCTTGATTTTAGGGATACCCAGCGCCAGGCCGTATAGGATGAGAATAAAACATACTATCTGGGTGATGCGCCTTATTAAAGTAATTTGTCTTTTTGGTAACTTCATTTTGCACCTAATTTAATCTTACGCCGGATGAAGAAAATAAGAAGCAATATAATAAGCCCCCCGCAGATATATGTCCTGTAATCAATCATCCGGTCTATTTGAATGATAAATACCCCTCTGGGCAGAGGCGATTTAGCCGCAGAATTAGTTCCTTCAACGACCGACATTCCCAGGAATCTTTTCGGGCCGAATTCATCCGCCTCCGCCAGGAAGCTTAAGACTCCGGTCTGGGCAACTGCTTCTTTTATGAGGCTTACTTTGATGCACACATCCAATTCTTCATTCGGCTTCATCTCTTTTATTATTTCAGGGATAATTTTGACCTGGAAATGGGAGCTTTCAGCGGTTAATTTCACATTATGCCAGGCACGGTCATAAGGATTCCTGAACTCTATCCAGAATTCACCCTGGCTGCCGACGCTAACAATACTGTTGTTTGGCGAAGCCGACATGGTGATATCTTCCAAGGCATACAAAAGTGAAGTAACGGTTACAAAAGATAAAACGATAACCCAGATAAATTGCTTTATGGCCGGATTCTTTGGCGCGGTCAGGCGTAATAGCATGTTTCTGATTATGTGAGTTACTAAAGTTAAAACCTTATTTCCTTTTCGGCCAGGGCAACTGCCGGTGGTGTTTCGCCCGGCCCGGCCGCGAAGAAATCTTCATACGTCAATTTCACCCGGATAATGCCGTGGGGGATAGTCAGGTCATAACCGAATTTTACCGTCGTGGCCGGCGCGATTTGTTGTTCGCCCGGGTTATCCGCGTTGGCCAGGACTGCCGGCTTAAAATGCTCCGAATAACTGTTCAGCGGCTTGTTATCAGCGGTAATCAGTTCTGTCGCGCACACAAGCACCTTGTAGTATTTCTCGGAAGGAACTGATTCGGTTTGAGATTTATTGGTGATAAAGACCCGGGCAGTTCCGTCCTCCACTTTCACATCCAGGACCAGGACGTCCGCCAATGATTTAGAATATTGTTCCCCGGCCGCAGTTACTGCGGCTTTATCCGGACCGGCTGGTTTGCCGGTTCCCATTATCCGTTTACAGCCAAAATAACCGGCCAGCCCGACCAGCGCCAAAACCGATATAACGGCCGGGTAATTCAGCTTCAGGGACATTTATTTTGCTTTCTGTTTGTCCTGCTCTTCCTTCCACCATTTTTCCCATGTTTTGACGACGAGCTGGCGTTCTGCGGGCGCCGCCGAATACCACTCGCAGTTAAAGTCTTTGTCTTTGCCGGTAAGTTTATTAAGCGACCGGTAGGCGCAATATCTGGTCCAGCCGTCCTCATCCGAAAGAATCCCAATCAATGCGCTGATGGCCCGGTCCTGTTCCTCTTTGACGTCAGCCAGGGCCATGGCTACGGTTGCCCGGCAGGGGAATTTTTCCAGTTTCAATAAATCAACCAATTCCCGGGTTGATTCTTTGACCGGAATCTTGCCCAATTCCTGGATGGCCGTTTCCAATACCGGCGCTACCGGCACCAGGAACTCGATATCTTTGTCCGGAGATTTCATCTTAAGGCTCCGGCCATATTCCGCCGCGATTATATCCTTTAATACCGGCACCTTATTGCTCTTGAACTTTCCCAGGATTTGCATCCCGATAACGGCATCCATTCCCTCGCCGTCAAGCCGCAGGTTGGCCTTGCTAAGGCCGGAAAAAGCCTTGTTAATTACTGCCTCGGCATACTGGCAGATATTCGGGTCGTCAAGAAGGAACAAACCGTACAGCGCATAAGCCTTGATAACCGCCGTCATTTTTTCGTCTTCCACGAACCCCCTCAATTGCGGGAGCTGTTTTTCAGTGAGTTTTACGTGGCACAGGGATGAAAGCCGCAACCGCGTATCGAAATTCCTGTTCTTGGTCAGGTCTAAAAGGAGCTGGACATATTCGCCGCCTATGTTCTTGAATACTTTTAACGCAAAGTATCTGGTGGCCGGGTCCATGCGCTGGAAGGGGTCTTTCTGGGTCGGCCCGATTTTCATCCTGTCAACCGCCGTTTGGTCTCCCAGCGCCGCCAGGGACAATAACGCCCACGTCCTGGTGGGCGGGCGTTTCCATTCAACAAAGTGCTTAAGAAGTTTTATTACCTCAGCGCTCTTATCGCCGATTTTGCCCAGGGCGGGCAGCGCCACCCAAAGGACATCGAGGTTATTCGGGTCGCTATTGATGTAATCTATGAGCGGTTTAACAGCCTGTTTTTCCCTCAACTGGCCCAAGGCGTAAGCCGCAAAGGTCTTGAAGAAGGGGTCGTCGCTGGTCTTCAAGGTCTCAATCAAGAAAGGAGAGATGCTGGTATCATCTTTATTAATCAGCGCCAAAAGGGCCCTGTTGCGCACTACTTTATCCGGGCTTTTCAATGATTCCCGCAAAACCGCGCGAACCTCCGGATGCTCGGGCGTGTCATAATAACTCAATAAAGCGATGGCATTGCGCCGGATCAAAGAATGGGTATTCTTTTTGGCCGCTTCAATAACATACGGAATGATTTGTTCGCCTAAAGCTCTTAAGTGCTGCGCAAACGAGGTATAGCTCTGGTAATAATAATCTTTGCTTAATTCTTCGACAATCAGCCGGTTTATCAACGTCACGAAACAGTCCGTTGACGTGATGGCGCCGGGTGCGGGCTGCAGCGCCGCGACATCTATGGCTTTTCCCACGCATTCGTTGACCGTCACACCGGGCGAGCTTCTTTTGCCGGTTTTTTGTTTGGCCAGTGCCTTGCGCAGGGCGTCGATAATAATCAGGCTGGGCTGGCCGATTTCTATCAGATATTCCGACAGCTGGGCCTCGGGGTAATTATCCTTGAGCATCGGGGACAACTGCGTCAGCTTGATATAATTGGTCATCAATAGGCGCCTGAAGTAAAGATTCAATGCCGGCTTGAAAGTTTCCGGCTTATCCGCTTCCGGCGCGGTCGACGTCAGCCCTTCCCAGCCGGACAGCAGGAACGAGTCAAAAGGAATGATATACGAATAAATAAAGTCAATCGCCGGTATGTCGGGAGTCATCCGCCGCTGGCTTTTCCCGGAAGTGGAATCGATAAAAACCGTCCCTTTTTTGTCTATTTGGGGGATTAAATTATAAACCGTGTCGTATAAAATATAATCCTCGCTTATCGTCTGCGCCGGCGGCAGGGGCGGCAAAGACTGTGACCCGCCAAACGGATCAGGCGGCGCCGGCGTCGCGCTTTCGTGTGACCACGCAAACGGCATGATTATCCCCGCCAAACATAGCACGGCCAAAAGGAATATTCTTATTATTTTCATATGCGCCCTCCTTTAATTAAAGGATTCTTTGGCAATAGGATTAAAGCAATTTACAAAATAAAACACAATATTGCAATAAAAACCGTATGGTTTTAATCCCGGATACGCCAAATACAACCACTGAAAGCACTGAAATCACTGATTTTTAATCTTATCAAATCTTACCACGAAGGCACGAAAATATAAAAACACGAAATTTAGTGTTTTTCCCCTTTCAAGTTTTCGTGGTTAATGTTCGAATCTTCAGATAAATTCATAGTCCTCAGTGGTTTAATACGGCGGAACCAGATTAATCCCACGGCCGCGCGTTAGAAATCCGCCTCGAAATCAGCCATAGAGGCTATGACATCATCAGCCGTAAACCTCTTGCCATCCGGGCCGGCATTGCTGTAGCAGGCCTCCTGCAGCCTGTTCCCGTCGGCATCATAGGTAAAAGCGCAGTAAACCCTGCTTATCTCGTCGTCATCGGTGAACCACTGGCCGTCCGGGCCCGGGTCGGAATACGGGATATCGCACAACCTGTTCCCGCCGGCGTCATAAGCATAGGATTTATAGGATTCTATCGAGTCGTCAGCTGTCAGCCAAATGCCGTCCGGGCCGGCGCCGGGGCAATAAACCCACCGCATCAGGTTTCCCTGGGCATCATAATCGCAGGAAGAATAATCGCTGATTGCGTCATCCGCCGTGAACCACTTATCGTCCGGCCCCGGGCCGGTGTAGCGGATATTCTTCAGTATATTCCCGGCGGCATCGTAGACGGGGGCGGAATACCAGCCTATCATATCATCCGCCGTGAACCACTTATCGTCCGTGCCCGGGCTATTGTAACGCACCTCCCGCAACCCCTTTCCGCCTGCCTCATAGGCGTAAGAATAGTAGTAGTTAGCCGTATCATCAGCCGTAAACCACTTGCCGTCCGGTCCGGCATCGACATTCGTATAGTAGGCGCACCGGGCCAGATTCCCTTGCGCGTCATAGTCGGACGAATAATAATAATCCACCTCATCATCGGCCGTCAACCACTTATCGTCCGGGCCCGGGCCCGCCTTGCTGTAGTATGCATACCGGGTCATATTACCGCGGGCATCGTAGGCATAGGAATAATAGAACTCCAGCGCATCGTCATCGGTAAACCACTTGCCGTCCGCGCCCGGGCCGGTGTATCGGGTATACCGCGCCAGATTGCTTTTGTCATCATAGATGTTGGCATAATACTCGTTCACCACATCATCCGCCGTGAACCACTTATCGTCCGGGCCTTTGGCATTGTAACAGATAAACCGGTCCACGTTCCCGCCGGCATCATAGGTGTAACAGGAATACCAGGACACATTCCCGGCGGAATAATAAACCCTTTTTTGCTCAAAATTCTTATAGGTCGTAAATGAGATGGAGCAGACCGCAATAGCATTGCCCGCGGTATCCTTAAGGCCGGCCAGGGTCAGGACGTATTTGGTATCGTAGTCTAATATTCCGGCCGGGTTCACGGTAATCGTCCTTGTGGCATCGTCATAGGCCGCGGCGCGCGGCACATTAGAGCGGTTCGAGCGCAGGAGCACAGTTGAATTACTGACCGTATTCGCATCCAGCGGTTTCGAGACAGTGACGCATATGTTCGACAGCACGCTCACCCCGGTTGCCAGATTACCCGGATTGGAGGACACGATGGCAGGGCCGGCAGTATCGGGTATTCTCCTATTGGCATCGTGGCATCCGGCGGCAACTATCGCGGTAATAACGAACAGACAGGCGGTTTTTAGGCATATTATTTTACTCATATAAAGTCTCCTTTGACGCATAAAAGCAGACCAATCAAGGTTTGTCAATAAATTTATTCCGTCTTAGTGCCACTAGGAACAAAGAGACGTAT
>JAZDFB010000039.1:0-2057 GCA_043808305.1 Planctomycetota bacterium
TCGTCCTTGCCCATGGTGTAGGTTTCCAGATCCTCGGCGCACACCGCGGAGGCCGTGCGTTCTTTAAACGGCGAAAAAACACCCATCTCTCCGATCACATCGCCTGCGGTGATGGTCTTATTGATCTCCACCAGCCTTAGCACGCCTTTAGCGATATAAAACATCCGGTCAGCTTTATCCCCGGCTTTGAAAATAACATCGCCCTTTTTAAACTCTTCTTTTTTCATGAAGTCCAGCGGCCAACGCCACGCGCCCGCGGGCAAAGGTTCTTTTTTAGCAGCCATATTCTGCTTGCCAATCCGGCAAACATTATACTTTACCAAAACCAGCATATTCCGGCCTTTCTCGCGCTTATACCTGGCCTCGTCCATGATCTTTTTTATCATGAATATCCCTAAGCCACCGATCCGGCGAGCATCTATCGGAGCGAGGATATCCGGGTCAGGCAGGGAAAACGGATTAAAGGGGACCCCGGAATCATTAATCCCGATTTCCAGGAAATTCTCGCTGTTAAAATAAGTTATTTCCAATTCGCCGTCTTTGCCCGGATATGCGTAATTGATCACGTTGACCAGGGCCTCCTCGCAGGCCAGCTGGATTTTATCGATCATCTCCGGAGCAAAACCCTGGCGGGCGGCAGCTTCGCGGATAAAGGCGAACATTTTTTCCAGATTTTCCAATTTAGCGGGAAAAATTAAACGTTCCATATTTTATGGTATAGGAAAATATATATATGTCTACTAATGGTTCGACTGCGCTCACCATTAGTCCTGAGTGAAGTCGAAGGACTAACCACTGAAAATCGCAGAAAGTTATCGCCGAAGGCGATTTTCTTGTTTTATTCGCTGTAGGAATCTTGAATAGTCATAAAGTTATCCAGGCCGCTCATCTTGATAACACTCAGGATCGCCGGCTGCGCCGCGATCAAGAATATCTCGGAATCGACCCCAATCTTCTGCTTGGCGAAAATGATCACCCGCAGTCCGGCGCTAGAGATATATTCCAGGTCTTTGGCGAAGAATATCAGCTTGGCGATTTTTTGCCCGGCGAATTTCTTCAATTCTGTCTGCAAACCTTCGGTGTTAGTGGCATCCAATCGTCCGCGCAACTCAACCTTGACCATATCATTATTACAGCTAACTGTATATTTTGATTCCATGAAAACAGCTCCTTTCGAAAAACCAATATCGCGTTATTTTACGCTTTTCTGCTTGCCCTTAACCTTCTTGCCATTGACTTCATTAGTAGCCTTATCCTGGCCCAGTAAAATAACCACTGACCGGGCTCCCGCTAAAAATTCTTCTTGATTATCCAGGCTGACCTCTTGGCCCGGTTCCCAGATATCCTGCCCAGCCACGGCGCCGGTATTAGCAAAAACGCGCCATTCCATATAATCCGGCAGCTTGGGCAGTTGGAACCCGCGCATTAACCAGTCCATATTCATGGCTACGTAAACCGAATTATCATCCACCGTGCCGCCTTTGGCGTGGCGGCCGCAGAGCATAAAAGCCAGGCAAAGGCTCTCAGCCGACCAGTCCACATTCCAAGTTTTCTGGCCATGCCAAGTAATATCGGCAAACCCCGAACCCATATAATCCCGGTTTTGAAAATGCCCCCTGTTTCTAAGCACCGGGTGTTTGCGGCGGAAAGCGATCATTTTGCGGAAAAAATTAAACAGCTCGCGGTTCTTATCCAATAACGACCAATCCAGCCAGGAGATCTCATTATCCTGGCAATAAACGTTATTATTACCCAATTGAGTATTAGCCATTTCATCCCCAGAAAGGATCATCGGCGTGCCTTGACTGACCAAAAGCATGGCCACTGCGTTTTTCATTTGTTTAATCCGCAAACGGTTAACCTCGGGATCAGTGGACTCCCCTTCCCAACCGCAGTTCCAGCTGTAATTATCATTCGAGCCGTCGGAATTGTTTTCGCCGTTGGCTTCATTATGCTTGCCGTTGTAAGAAACCATATCTTTAAGGGAAAACCCGTCGTGAGCGGTGATAAAATTCACGCTGGCAGTTGCCCCCCGGCCTTCCCGGGCATAGAGATCC
>JAZDFB010000040.1:0-25296 GCA_043808305.1 Planctomycetota bacterium
GGGGACTTTTAGCTGGTCCGTTCCCAATGATATTACTTCGCCTGACTTCAAGGTTAAAATAAGGGTTTCGGACGCCCGTGATTACGAAGCTAAAGATGATTCTGACAATCCGTTTAAGATTCGCGCCAAGTTTACCGTTAATAATCCCAATGCGGCCGGAATTGTCTGGATAAGAGGCGAAACCATGACGATTTCCTGGGTTAATACCGGAAGCGTTATCAGCGTAAAGCTTGAATATTCCAAGGATAATTTTGTAAGTGATATTCATACTATTGCTACCGACGTTCTCAATAGTACTTCGCTTCAGGGCGGGAGTTATGACTGGGTTGTTACCGATGATATTACTTCTCCCGATTTTAAGGTGACCATCCGCGTATCGGATAGCCGTGATTACGAAGCCCGCGACGATTCGGATAACCCGTTAAAGATTAGGGGCGGCCTGACAGTGGGTTATCCTAACGGCGGGGAAATATTCAAGGTTGATGATACCTGCTTGATACTCTGGTCGACGGTCGGCACCATCCCAACCGTAAAACTTGAATACTATAACAATGTTGAATGGGTGACGATTATTGCTTCAACGGCTAACGGCAATTCTTATTTATGGACCGTGCCCGACACGATTACCGCAGGGTCTCCGATAAAGATAAGGGTTTCTGATGTGCGCGATTCGTCCGTGACTTTTGATACCTCAGATAACGGGTTTAAGATCAAAGCAAATATCCAGGTTATATCCCCCAATGGAGGTGAAAACCTTCTTGTTGATACCAATGCTACGGTGACCTGGACCGTCCACGGCACCGTCCCGTGGGTTCGGCTGGAGTATTCAATGAATAATTTCGCCACAGTAAAAATCATAACGGGATCCCTGGCTAACAATATCGGGACAAATACTTATGTTTGGCAGGTGCCTGATGATATATCGCTCGGTCAGATAACTAAGTTCAGGGTTGTCGATATACGCGATGCGATTGACGGCTATGACGTTTCGGATGCCGGATTCAGAATCAGGGGTTGGTTTAGTGTTACCAAACCCAATGCGGATTATAAGAATTTTAAAGTAGGCCGCGACAATCAAATAGAATGGACTGCCTTTGGGACGATGAATACGGTAATACTTGAATACTCCAAGGATAATTTTGTCAGCGACGTTAATACAATAAGTATTGCAGTGGCTAATAATAAGGGTGCAAATACCTATACCTGGAGTGCGCCGGACGATATTACACCCGATGACCGGGTGAAAATACGGGTGTCTTTGCCCGGTGACCCGGAAATATACGCCGACTCTATCGGGTTCAAGATACTCAGCGACATTACGGTAACAGCTCCGGCCGGCGGCGAGCGCTGGGTGACTAACGAAGAGCATACCATTACCTGGGAGTGGACCGGCACAGTGCCTCAGGTGACCATCCAATACTCAAAGGACAACTTTGTGTCAGATATTCAAACGATAATCGCCGGTTTATCAAATACCGGCAGTTATATTTGGACCATACCGGATGATAAAAATGAAAACGTCAAGGTCCGCGTTTGTGATTCGCGCGACTTGATGGCCTATGGCCAGAGCGTTAATAAGTTCAAGATAGATTATTATTATATAACGTTTGTTATCCTTGACGACGTTACCCGCGGGCATCTCAGCGCCCTGACGCTTAAGGATATGGCCACCGGCACCTCTGAATTCCCGGTATCATCACCCAAGACCAAAGGTTATCCTTATGGCGTCTATAGCACCGTTATCTACAAGACCGGTTATATCGAATCGGCTCTCGACCTCTGGATGGCCGATGCCGATAAGACTTTTACTATCAAACTCGAGTCTTCTGTAGTCCACGGTTGGAATGTGATGGCCGACTTTAAATATGACCCGTCCAGCGACAACATGCACGTTACCTCGTGGTTTATGCGTGATGGGTTGTTGATGCCGGACCCGGAAAAGGTTGAAATCGAAATATACGATGAAGCCGGCATTTCTATCAAGAGGCTTGAGTCCAACGCGCCCAGGGAAGACGGCGTGTTCAGCATTGACTGGATGGAAACCGGCCTGGACTCCAATACCACCTACTGGGCAAAAGTCAGTATGACCTATGCCGGAAAGACGTTTACCAGCGCCCTGACATACAATATTAATATCCCGGTAAAACTCCAGAATATTGCCAGCACGGCTAACGCCATACAAAGTACTGCAAATACGATACAAAATAACGTGGAAGCCATCAGCGCCACGACCAATTCTACCAAGGAAACCGCAGAAGATATTCAACGCAAGGTCCGGACCCTGGTCATACTGCCCGAAACATTTGAGCGGTTGGAGGATATTTCCAACACCATGCAGGAACAGTTAACCGACGTGCGCACAACTATCAGGGAAGAGGTTAAAGGAGTGCTCAAAAAAGGAGTCCTGGCCGAAATAGTCACCCGGGAAACTGTTGTGAAAACAGGCGACACGTTGAGCATAAAATACCGCCTGTCAATGAAGGGTTTGACTCCTTTGATAACCGTTTATGACCCGAACCTGAATGTAAAAATTGACAGGGCTATTATGACTGAAATATCCACTCCGCAGGAAGAAAGTGGATTATATGAGTATCCCGTAAAATTTGATAATGCCTGGGGTCTTGGGGACTTTACAATATTTTGCGAAGACCTGACCACCAAAGCAACGGATAACATAGTGATAACCGCTATTCAGTCTTCGCAGGATGATGTTTACCGCCAGACCACTATTATCGCCGGCCAATCCGGCCAGACCAAGGACCTCAGCTCAACGCTTGCTATGATTAATAGCGATATTAAGTCCGTTATAGCTTCGGTTTCCACTATTCGAAACTCCAGCGCCGAAGGTAAACTTGACAGCACGGCTATAGCCCAGATTAACACCAATGTAAGGAACGTAGCGGATAGGATTAAATCTCTGGCCGGGGACAAGGGTTTTAACCTGGATACTCTTTATCGCGATATTGTTAATTCCAAAACCGAAGATATGAAGGACATCCAGAACAAACTGATTACTCTTAAGTCCATAGAAGATTTGGCTAAAAAGATATTTGAGCGCACCGACCAGAAGTTTGTGATTAACACCAGCTATCTCTGGGGTTCGGTGGTAATGTCCGTTACCGCTTACAATAATAGCGCCGACGCCCTCAGAATTCAGGTAAAAGAATACCTGCCCGCAGAGATAACGAAACCGCAGGACGTTATGGAATTGGGTGATTTTGAACTCAAGTATGATTCTATCAAACGACTCTACTATGTTGAACTGCCCGAAGCTAAGTGGCCGATCGTTCCGCACAACCAGTCGTCAATGCCTTACTTTATCAGGTTGAAAAACGTTTGGGTGATACCGGAAGAAGATTTACAGAAAAAGGAAGAAGAAGGAAACAGATACCTTGGCCAGGTTTCTAAAGGAGAGAAGGCAAGGGGCGACGCCCTGATGGCGATAATACTGTCTGCCCTTAATGAAATAATTGAACTGCAGAATAAAGCCAATAACACCGGCCAATCCACGCCGGAAAAACTTATTGCCACCTATCGTGATAACCAGGAGCGATTAAAGAAGGTGGATACCTATCTGACCGCTCTTCGTTATTTAGCTTTCCCTGAACTGAATCCAAATAAATCTCTTACCGCAACCGGATTGGCTGGCGCTGATTCAGGTATGGGCGGCGAAGGCGCGGGCAAAGGCAGCGGCTTTGGTATTGACGCCTCGTCATCATGGAAGCTGATACTGATTATTTTAAGTTTCCTTGGCCTGATATCAGTGGCTTTCTTCTTTGTCTGGCAACAGCAGTTGAAAAAGGCCCGGGTTTCACCGGAACTTAACATTAGCCCGAAGGACCTTGAAATGCCTGAAGTCGGTAAATTCGGCGAAGATCAGCAATAAACTGCGTCCCGTTTGATATGGCGGATCCCGACTTAGAATTCAGGTGAAATGATTTGGTATTTGGGCCATTTCTTCCGCTCGGTTTCAGGTAGCCGGTAAAACTCCCTCGGGTCAACTACCAGAGCCCATTGACCGCTTTTTAACTGCATCTTATAAAAGTTTAGCCCGGCAAAGCCATCCGTTGCTTCCAACCACTTCTTGAAATCATCCTTGCCGAAATGTTCTTTAGTCCAGGCCTTGCCTGCCACGGCTTCAACCGACCCGATTACCGAGCGGTCGTGATGTGCATAAAACTGGTCCACTTTATTGCCCAGCCGGCCGTGGAACCCGGCCTCGTGGATGAAATACTTGCCTGCCTCCCGGCGATATTCATCTAAAACATCCAGCCGGAAATAAAGCTGGGGTGCGCCCCAGTCGTGCACATAAAGCAGACGTTTCTTGACGAATGTCTCAAGGTCGCCTTCCCGGACACGCCATTGCCAGCCAACTTTTAAGCCGGGTAATTGCTTTTTTTCAATAAGCCGGCGGACGGTATTAATGTGAACCTTGAGATATTCGGCCACCTCTTTTAATGTCAATAATTTATTCATATGTGGCAAGGTATCTTAAGGTATGGTAAAGTCAATAAAAACAGTGAGAGATTAACCAACATTAACCAACTTTAACCACTATTACCACCACCCCCCTACCGGCAGGGGGGATACCCCTCTATCCCAAGGAGTATATCCCCGCACTACACGGAGTATGTACCCGTATCTCACGGAGGATATGGGCGTACCGCACGGAGGATATGGGCGTATCACACGGAGGATATGGCCGTAGTACGCGGAGGATATGGTCGTGCCTCACGGAGGATATGGCCGTAGCATGCGGAGGATATGGCCGTACCCAGCGGAGGATATGGTCGTATCGCACGGAAGATATGGTCGTATCCAGCGGAGGATACGGTCGTAGTACACGGAGGATATGGCCGTAGTACACGGAGGATATGGTCGTAGTGCGCGGAGGA
This sequence comes from Planctomycetota bacterium, assembly GCA_043808305.1. Lineage (GTDB taxonomy): Bacteria > Planctomycetota > MHYJ01 > JACQXL01 > JACQXL01 > JBBAAP01. The sequence continues at coordinate 4,896 of JAZDFB010000040.1, forward strand.
TATGGTCGTAGTGCGCGGAGGATATGGTCGTACCCAGCGGAGGATATGGTCGTACCCAGCGGAGGATATAAGCGTGTCTCACAGAGGATACCCCTTTGATTTTTTTATTGAAAGAGGCTTTATTTTTACCTTTTTGCTTGACCCGTTAGAGATATATTGATATTGAGTTATAAATTGTAATGGCGACACAGGCGCCATTGCTAAAATGATTTTCTATACAGGAATAAAAGTAAGGTAAATGTATTACGGTCATCCCGCCAAGGCGGGACGACCTATCTCTAACGGGTCTTGACTATAATCTTATACAAGATAAAAAAGGGTAACTTAATCTAAATATGAACCAACGCAAAATCTTAGGTCCGGCTATATTTGTAATTCTGATCCTGCTGGCGTCTTTCACCTATGCGGAATCACCCGCCACCCCAACCCCGGCCAGCCTGGTCCTGGATGATTTTAAAGTATTTGACACTCCTGATGAAAGCACCGGCTCCATTTCCTTGAGCTGGAAGGCTGTTTCCGGTGAGAACGAGAGCGTTACTTACGTTGTTTATATTGATAAAGACGCCAATGGCAAGTTCGATTGCGTGGCCTGCCGTTTCCCGGCCACTGAAAAATGGAAAAAGGACAAAAAGTGGCCTTTCTGGGTCAGCGGCACTAAAGAATGGTATCATTATGTAGAAATTGAGACGAAGAAGATTTTCTCTGCTCCGTCTGATCAAGATTTGGGGAAAAAACAGGCTGACCTGAACGCAATTAATAAAGAAATAAGGCAGGCAAAGAAAGATGGTAAGGATGATAATGGGGAACTAAAATCCAGGAAGTCGCTTCTTAAAAAAGAGATAATTGTGTTAGAAGAGAAGGTGGAACAAGAAGAATCCGAAATAGAAAATGCGATTTATTATTTTAAGGTAGGCGTTTTTGAGAATGGTAAATTGACGGCTCTGACCGCGGCAACTCTGGGCCAGGCTAAGGGCAACTGGTTCTATTGGGCGCATCTGAATAATTTTATCCTGGCGGTATTTTTCTGCGGGCTGGTGCTCTGGTTTATCAGCCATGCCAAGAAAAACCAGAACCTCTTTCTTCGCCGGATAAATGGTTTGGATGCAGTGGAGGAGGCGGTCGGCCGGGCTACCGAGATGGGCCGGCCGGTATTTTACCTGACGGGCATTGGCGGAATGTCGGATATTTCAACTATTTGCGCCACGGTTATCCTGGGTAAGATTTCCGAGAAAATAGCCCTGTATGATACTCAAATAAAAGTTCCGCACCGTGACCCCATCGTCATGACGGTCTGCCAGGAAATAGTTAAAGAAGCCTATACCAAGGCCGGTCGGCCGGACGCTTATAAAGAAGATTGCAACTTTTATGTGACTGCCGACCAGTTTGCCTATACCGCGGCGGTTAACGGCATGATGATGCGGGATAAGCCGGCGGCTAATTTCTTTATGGGTTCTTACATGGCCGAGGCGTTGCTTTTGTCTGAGGCCGGTTCGGCTACCGGAGCTATTCAGATTGCCGGGACCGACTCTACGGACCAGCTGCCGTTTTTTATTACTACCTGCGACTATACCCTGATTGGCGAGGAATTTTATGCGGCATCGGCTTATCTGTCGCGCGAACCGGTGCTGGTTGGGACATTAAAGGCCCAGGACGTGGGCAAATTTTTCATCCTGGCCGCATTGATTATCGGGACTATTATTGCAACGCTTAAAATGCCGATGTTGCTGGATTTGATAAAGGATTTTTCTTAGTAAATTATGATAGCTTCGCTAAAGAAATGGCTACCAATCGCGGTGGCTTTTGCAACCGGCGTGTTTTTTGCCATCCAGTACTACATTCCCAGGCCGTCTACGGATGAATTATTAAGCAAGTTGTCGGTATGGTTCAGAATCATAGCGGCCTTTGCCATGGGCTTAGGGCTTATTAGCCTGTTCCACCTGCATTATTATAAAATAAAACGCCGGGTTCCGGCTTGGGGATTCAGCATCGTTGTGTTTCTTAGTCTGTTTGGGATGATTGCAATCGGTATCTGGTGCGAGGGTGTTGAAAAAAACACCGATACCGCAAAGTTAACCACATATGGCTGGATTTACAAAAGCCTTCAGTCGCCGCTTCAGAGCACGATGTTTTCGATATTGGCTTTTTATGTGGCTTCAGCCGCATTCCGGGCATTCCGGGCTAAAACGCGCGAAGCAACCGTATTGCTGATTGCCGCATTGATAGTCATGTTCGGCCGGGCTCCGATGGGAGAATGGGTCTGGCAGCAGGTGGTTCCTACATTCAGCGTATTCGGCGTTACATTGCCTCCGACAATAGGCCAGCTTACCGGCTGGATAATGAAGGTGCCTAATATGGCCGCTCAGGGAGGAATAGCCCTGGGAATTTGTCTGGGCGTTATTGCCATGTCTTTTAAGATTATTTTCGGTATTGAACGGGCCTATATGGGAGGCAGCAAGTAATGAGTTCATTTATTCAGAAGTTTACCGGAATGGACCGGCGGATTATTTACGTTTTAATATCGCTGGCCGTGATTATCCCGTTGCTGTTGCCTTTGGGTCTGCCTGTGGGCGTGACGCCGGAAGTTAAGAGCGTGTATGATACCATAGACAGCCTGCCGCCGCGCTCGGTTTTATTCCTGGCCATGGATTTTGACCCGGCATCAAGGCCGGAACTTTATCCCATGGCAGAGGCGATATTGCATCATGCGTTTAAAAAAGATTTACGGGTTATCGGAATGACCTTCTGGGTGACCGGGACCGGTTTGGGCGAACAGGTCATGGTTGACGTGGCCAAGGAATACGGCAAGGAATACGGCAAGGATTATTTATATCTTGGCTGGAAAGCCGGTGATTTTGCATTAGTTATAGGAATGGGAGAAAAAGGTTTTACCGCGACTTATCCGCAGGACCATTACGGCCGGGATACGGCCAATATGCCGGTTCTGGAGAATGTAAAAACGCTCAAAGATATCGGATATCTGGTAGAATTAGCCGCCGGCAATTCGCTGGGTACCTGGTATTATTACGGCAAACAGAAATACAAATTTAAGATGGGTGGTGGCTGCACCGGCGTTATGGCGGCCAGTTGGTATAACCTCATGAAAATAGAATGGATAAACGGGTTTTTGGGCGGACTGCGGGGCGCGGCCGAATACGAGATGCTTATCAATAGAAAATCCGTGGCGGTCAGGGGAATGGATCCCCAATCAGTTGCCCATATGCTTATCATAACTCTGATTGTTTTAAGCAATATTATGTATTTTGCTACAGGGGGTAAGAGTAAAATAGGAGCCGGTAAATAATGGATACAATTTTATTAGGCGTATGGATTGCGGCAGGGTTAACGCTGTTTATGTACAGCTTCCTGTACAAGGATAATCCGTTTTTCCGGTTCGGCGAGCACCTTTACCTGGGCGTATCCGTAGGGTACATGGTGGTTAGGATTATATTCTCTAATTTCAGGAATGATCTTTATTTGCCTTTGGTAGAGGAGCATAACTTTATATTAATCATACCGGCTTTGTTGGGATTATCGCTTTATACCCGGTATTTCCAGAAAATTGCCTGGATAAGCAGGATTACTTTTGCTTTTCTTGTGGGGCTGGGGGCCGGGCTTGGTATTCCCAGGATAATCGACGGCGGGTTTTTCAGGCAATTGGAAGGTATTATTGCGCCGGTTATCAGCGAAGGCTGGAACTTTAACTTTGCTAATTTTAACTCAATCCTGATAATCATCGGGGTGTGCAGCGTTTTGGTGTACTTCTTATTTTCCGTAGAGCACAAAGGAGCCGTTAATATTATATCTCGTGTCGGCATCTATTTCGTGATGATTTCGTTTGGGGCTTCCTTTGGTTACACGGTTATGGGCCGTATGTCGCTTCTGATCGGACGAAGCTATGACTTGATAGAATTCGCCCGGCCCAAATACTACTGTGCCAGCATCGTGCTTTTGCTTCTGATAATTTTGGTTTTGGTGTTCTACGAGATGTATATCAAGAAGCAAGATAATCAGCAGCCTACATAACAACCCGCTATGAAATATCAATTATCAAGTATACTTGGGCTGTTAGACTTTAGTCGTTATCAGCCCAGTATATCTGGTAGTAATTCTGGCGCCAAAGGCGCTATCAAACTGCCAGGTATTATTTTTGTTCTTATCCTGGCTGGTTCATGCGTTGTGTTTCCCGCCGAAGCGGGAGCAAATCCCGCCGCAGCGGGATCGGCGGTGATGGCCCAGGAAAAACCTGCACTGGTTATGCCGCAGGAATTTGCCGCATTTGACACGCCGAACGACGATGGCAGGAGCATTTCACTGACTTGGAAGGCATCCAAAGAGAACGACCGGGACGGCGTATTTTATGTGATATCAGCCGCGACTAAAACGGATGGGACATGGATAGAACTTGGGCGGTTATTGGCCACACTGGGTCTGAAGTCTGATGCGCCGCAGTATTTTGGATTGAGTGATAAAAATAAAGAATGGCACTTCTTTGAAGTGAATTGCCCGATAAAGGATGTTACGGATTGCTTGACCGGCACGGTTTATTTTAAGCTGGCTGTAACAGACGGCGCCAATACTGCAGAATTTCCGACAGTTGCCTCAGCCCTGCCCGAAGGCAACTGGTTTGACACGTCAAAAGCTTATGTTTTGATATTTGTTAGCATGTTTTCTTTCCTGATAATGTTTTTTATCAGCATTGCGCGCAAAAACCCCAATTTGTTCATCAGGCATATCCCGGGTTTGGATGCGATAGAAGAAACTATCGGCCGAGCCACCGAAATGGGCAAACCAATATTATATCTGAATGGGCTTTTGGATATGTCATCGCTTTCCACGATAGCGGCTACCAGTATACTGAGCAAGGTGGCCCGCAAGGTGGCTAATTACGATTCTCAGATAATGGTTCCCTGCTACGATCCGATAGTCATGTCGGTTTGCCAGGAAGTAGTAAAGGAAGCATATGTTGAAGCCGGTCGTCCGGATGCATTTAAAGAGAACAACATATTTTTTATTACCAATGATCAGTTTGCCTATGCGGCAGCAGTTGATGGATTAATAGTAAGGCACAAGCCGGCCGCTAACCTTTATATGGGTTATTACTACGCCGAGTCGCTCCTGATAGCTGAAACCGGAGCTGCCACCGGTGCCATGCAGATAGCCGGTACCGATGCCATTACCCAATTACCGTTTTTTATTACTACCTGCGATTATACCCTTATGGGAGAGGAATTATACGCGGCTTCGGCCTATCTTTCGCGCGAACCGCTCCAACTGGGTTCGTTAAAAGGCCAGGATTACAGTAAGGGATTTATTATTATAATGCTTCTGATTGGCTCGATTCTGAGCACAGCCGGGGTTGCTTTTGTGGTTAACCTGTTTAAGACATTTTAAATATGATTAAGAAACAGATACCTTTAATAATTGCTTTTGTGATGGGCATACTATTTATCATCCAGTTTTTTGTGCCCCACCAAATTTCTCAGGATTTGCTGACCGGCACCAATAAATGGATTGTTATAATCGGCGGTATTTCGCTTCTTCTGGGTATCAGCAGCCTGATACATTTCCATTACACCAATATAAAACGCGGTGCGCCCGGATGGGGATTCAGCGTTGTTATGTTCCTTTCATTTGGAATGGCTGTTACGGCCGGATTTTTACCGTCTATTATAATGTGGTTTAGGCCAGTGGCCACACCTGAGGCCGCTCCCGGAAAATGGCTGGGATTTATGACGCTGATACCGGGTTTGAATGAGGGTTCTCCGCTATTCTGGATATTCCGTAATGCTATTTCGCCGTTTATGGCTACGATGTTTTCTTTAATTGGGTTCTTTATCGCTTCGGCCGCTTTCAGGGCGTTCAGAGCACGGAGCGTAGAAGCAACCCTGCTTTTGATTGCAGCGGTAATCATTATGCTAGGCCAAACAGCGTTAGGGGCCTGGATATGGGAACGCATACCGGATATAATGGTCTGGATTTTCTCGGTGCCAAATACGGCTGCTAAACGGGCGATACTTTTCGGTATCGCTATGGGCTCTGTGGCATTTTCGCTCAGGATTATTCTGGGCATTGAACGCAATTATTTGGGCGGAACGGACAAGAAATAAGTATGACCAAAGAACAGAAGTTTAATGTGACTCGTTGGATAATATTCGGATTGGTTGCTTTGGCCATAGCCATTCCGGTAATTATAAAAGAACATATTATTCTGCCGGACACGTCATCGAAAGTTGTCAAGAGTATTTATGATAAGATAGAATCACTGCCTGAAAATTCTCCGATAATCATGTCTATTGATTTTGATCCTTCTTCGGACGAGGAGTTAAGGCCTATGGTGGTGGCATTACTCAGGCATGCATTCAGGAAAAACCTCCGGGTTATCGGAATGACTATATGGGATCCGGCCGCTGGCGGAACTCTGGCGGATATTTTTACTAAAGCGGGGCAAGAATCTGGCAAGAAGGAGGGCGTTGACTATGCCATTATGCCGTTCAAACCGGGGCAGAGTGCGATGCTGTTGCTTTTAAGCCAGGATATTTACGCGGCATATCCCAAGGATTATAAGAATAATGATACTAACAAAATGCCTGTTTTCAAGGATATAAAAAGCCTAAAAGATATGAAATTAGCAATGTGTATCTCGGCCGGTCAGGCGGTAGACGTTTGGATTATTTACGGCAAGGAGAAAGGTAAGATGCCTCTGGGCGCTGGTTGCACCGCGGTTATGGCCACGGATTATTACCCGTTTTTGCAGTCAGGGCAATTAGTAGGATTAATGGGCGGATTGAGCGCCGCGGCGCAATATGAAACTTTAATCAAGCATAAGGGGACAGCCACCGACAGCATGAAGCCCCAGACCGTAGTCCATGCTTTGATTATAATTCTGATAATTATTGGTAATATTTTATATTTTGTTAACAGGAATAAAAAGACAGCGTAAGTATGACAGAGACTTTAACAACAACGCAAATATTTGAGGCTTGGTTGGCCGTTGGATGCACCTTGATGATATACAGCTTTCTCTACAAGGATAACCCGATATTCAAGCTGGGGGAGTATATATACGTAGGACTAACTGCCGGGTGGGGCTTGTGTTCAGCCTGGTTTATGGTGGTCTGGCCGGACTTAGTTCATCCTCTTTCGCGGGCCATCGGAAATATTTTTGGGGCTAAATTAGGAAAACCGCTTGAGCCCAATGAAACACTTTGGCTGGTAATACCTTTAATACTGGGTATTTTGATGCTGACCAGATTTTCCCAGAAGATTGGTTGGCTTTCCCGATACACATTTGCTTTTATTGTTGGTTCGGTATCGGGTATGTCCATCCCGTTGATGGTTTCGGCTGATCTTTTTAAGCAAATGGTACCAACTCTTCAGCCGCTTTGGGGAGAAGGCATGAATGCATTCCAGACTTTCAACGCAGTGCTTATTCTTGTCGGTGTGGTTAAGGTATTGATATACTTTTTCTTCTCGGTTGAGCATAAAGGTATTGTTAAAGGAATTGCTCGAATAGGCATCTTCTATATGATGATTGCTTTCGGTGCGGCCTTTGGCTATACCGTAATGGCTCGTGAATCTTTGGCTATCGGCCGCATTACCAGGTTGGTCGAGTGGGCTAAGCCCAAATATTATTATGCAACCATCATACTGTTTTTTGTGGTAGCCATACTGGTTGCTTTGCTGGAAATATTAAAGAAGAAACCTAACCCGTCAGAATCTGGCGAGTAATTGCAATTAATTGCTTTTCAGTTAACACTTCCGTAAATTAACAGGTGTGATTTTCCTTGACCATCAAGCCAAATTATTGTGCTATTTATCATTTATACTATGGCTATTAATCAACCACAACCAGCACCGAGCCAGAACGAGGCCATACCCGGTTACCAGATAATCGGGAAATTGGGCAGCGGCGGGATGGGTTTAGTTTTTAAAGCCAAAGACAAGAATAAGCGCACGGTTGCCTTGAAGATATTGTATCCCAAACTTTCAGCTAACAAAGCTTATCTGGATAGATTTCAGCGCGAGGCCGAGCTGCTTATTAAATTTAACCATCCCAATATCGTTAAAGGATACCATTTTGGGAATGCTAAAGGAATTTATTTCTTGGCTATGGAATATGTGAACGGGAATTCGGTTCAGGATCAGATCGTCGAGGGTCAGGGATTCTGGGCTGATTTGCCAGAAGATGATCGAAGCGAATCAAGCGTCAATATTATTCTTCAGGTAACCCGGGCGTTGGATTATATCGAAAAACAAGGGATTTTGCATCGTGATATCAAACCGGATAACTTGCTTCTGACTGATGAAGGTGTGGTTAAACTCTGTGATCTGGGATTTGCTCAGCCGATAAACATCGGCAAAACAACTGTTTCAGAGACTACTTCTGGAACAGCAGCCTATATGTCGCCCGAACAAGCCCGGGGCCAGGCAGACCTTGATATCCGCAGCGATATATACTCGCTGGGCGCGACATTTTATCATATGATTACAGGCAAGATGCCGTTCAGCGGGGGCGATAATATTGAGGTAATCGCTCAGGTTGTTTTAGATAGTTTAAAATCAGACGAAATCAAAAATCGCAAGTTCCCGCCGCTGATTTTATATTTCATAGAGAAGATGATGGCTAAAGATAAGGACATCAGATACCAGAGTCCCGCAGAGATTATAGAAGATATAGAAGCCCAGTGGAGCGGTTTTAAAAGTTTAGAATAAGGAGTTAAACATGGTAAATAACGTGCCATTTATGGATTTAGGAGCCCAGTATAAACAGATTCGAGAAGAAGTTATCAAGAAGATAGACGATATAAATAGCCGGGGTGATTTTATTCTGGGCGAAGATTTAAGAATGCTGGAACAGGAATTCTCAGCTTTTTGCGGTGTGCAATACGGTGTTGGGGTTGCCTCAGGAACTGATGCGCTGTACCTGGCGCTGATGGCCTGTGGTGTTAAAGCGGGTGATGAAGTTATTACCGCACCAAACAGCTTCATTGCCACGGCCGTGGCAATATCATTAACCGGCGCCAAGCCGGTGTTTGTTGATGTGGATCCGGTAACTTATAATATTAATCCGAAACTGATTGGGGCTAAAATCACTCCTAAAACTAAAGTAATTATACCGGTTCATCTTTACGGACAGCCGTCTGAGATGGATGAAATAATGACGATATCCCGGAACCATAAATTATTTGTGATAGAGGATGCAGCTCAGGCGCACGGAGTTATGTACAAAGGCAAAAAGGTAGGTGGTTTTGGCGACCTGGCATGCTTCAGCTTTTACCCGGCTAAAAACCTGGGTGCTTATGGCGACGGCGGAATAGTTGTTTCCAATAACCAGGTGCTGGCCGATAAGGTTAGGATACTCAGGAATTACGGACAGAAGGTTAAAAACCTGCACAGTACATTTGGTGTTAATAGTCGGTTGGATAACCTGCAGGCGGCAATTCTGAGGATAAAACTAAAATATATTGATATGTGGAATAATAATCGTCGCAAGAATGCAAAACTGTACCAGAAATGTTTCCTATCTAACTCGGGTATTGATACTAATAAAGTGATTCTGCCTAATCCGGTTTCAGACAAACAGGATCATATTTACCATATCTACGCAATACTTATCGAAAATCGGGATAAGATGGGTGAATATTTGAAGTCTAAAGGAATTAGCTTTGGTCTTCACTATCTTATGCCGATTCATCTCCAGGAATGCTACAAAGATCTGGGTTATAAAAAAAGCGATTTCCCAGCGGCCGAAAATATGTCCGCGAAAACAATAAGTTTACCGATGTATCCGGAGCTGAAGCCGGAGCAAATTGAGCGCGTGGTTGCTGCAGTCAAGGAATTTTGCCACGCATAACACTTAGTGGTTGACAGAGAAAATTATCCTTAGACCTTGGGGGTTTAGGGACGAGAATTCTCACTAGTCTGCCAAGCACAGTGGTCAGTATTTTCCAGAGCCGCATCCCTATTAGCGGGATTGCCAGCGGGTGTGTTCGGCCTTCTGAAAAGGATAGGTTGTTTACTACAACGGCAGATGTGCGTTGTGTTTCCCGAAATTCGGTCAGGATCCCACTTCGACGCGATGTGGCTCAACAGCGGCATGCCGATGTATCGGCAAGTTAGAGTATGCTCATATTCAAGTACATTCTCAGGGAGATTTTGATTACATTTCTACTTACCACTGTGGTGTTACTTTCCATTGTGATTTTGATAATACCATTTTTCCAGTTTTCGCGCATCAGCGGAGTTCTGGACGAAGAATTCTTCCTAAAAGTAATGCCGTATTTTATTCCGCTTTCACTGAGTTATATTATTCCTATGGCGATACTGGTAGGAAGCGTGTTTGTTTTTGGTCGGCTTAGCCATGATAATGAGTTGATAGCGATGAAGAGCAACGGGATAAACCTGGTTCGGATAATAATTGCCCCGGTTATAATCGGTATTGCGCTGTCATTGATAGTAGGCTATATTAACACTCGGTTGGCGCCGTACTGTATTTCCCAGACGCGTAACCTGAGCATTTCCACATTCAAGAACCGAATATTCTCTCCCATAACCACGATTCGTGAAATCAAACTGCCCAATTATCGGATAAACTACAATGATTATCAAAACGGCACATTTTACGGCATAAGGATGATAAAATACGAGATTAACAGCAATAACCTGTCACAGGAACTCATGGCGCGGGAGGGAAAATTTGCTTTAGACGAGGAAAATGCGGTATTTTCTCTTAATCTAAGCAAGGTTATTGATACACACTGGCAAAATGAGTCACCCGGAAGAACGGCCTCGCCCGAGGTTATTCAATCCGACACAATGGAATACCAAGTAGATATTTCCGGGTTGTTTCTGCCACGCAAGAAAAATCTTGCCGCAATGAGCGAGCGGGAATTGAATAATATGATAGCTTTTAAAAATACCGAGAGGTTTCGACTTCGGGAAATACTTACCGAAAAATACCGCCGATTCGCGTTAGGCATTACACCGCTAATATTTATTTTAATTGGCGTGCCGGCCGGAATGCTTAGCCGTCAGAGTAACCGCTTGGCCGGGATCGGCGTTGCCGCTCTGATAATATTCGTTGGATACTACCCTTTGATGATTCTGGGCAATCTCATGGGTGCCAAGGGCGTGATGCCGCCTTATATAGCCGTTTGGGTGGCTAATGGCATCCTGGCCGCGGTTGGTTTATTCCTGATACCAAAAAGATAAAAGCAATTATGGTTATCAAAAAGCTGGATTATTACGTTTTGCGTTATTTCCTGGCCGCTCTGGGATTATCATTCTTTGCACTGAGCGGGCTTTACATTGTTATCCATTTTTTTACAAACCTGAGTGACTTTATGGAATTAACCCAGGTTAACCTAGCGGTGTTTATGGGCCAGTACTATTTATGCCGTTTGCCTTTGATACTTTATCAGATAACGCCCATTATTATTCTTATTGCGTCAGTAATGACGATTGCTAAGCTTATTAAAACCAACGAATTTATCCCCATAATTACTTCCGGTTCGAATATTCTGCGCCTGATAAGGCCGATCCTGGTTGTTGCCATTATTATTTCGGTAGGTATGTTCATTATTGACGAATATACCGTATCGTTATTAAATAAAGTTATTAATCGGACGGATAAGATACTAAAAGCCGAAGGTTCGGAACTGTTTATTACTCGTCAGGCTGCGCATTACACCTTGGTTATACAGAAATACGACTATATTCGTAATGAAATGAATAATGTCTGGGTTACGGAATATGATGATGAAGGCCGGCTCCAAGCTAAAATATTTGCTCGTACGGTTCAATGGCGCGAGTCGTTGCCGGACAGAGAAGATTCGTTACCCGAAGAAAAGAACCAGTCAGGCGAGGGGTGGCATCTTTCTGACGGTGCAGTATACCGTTATGACAATAAAGGATTGCGGATCGGTTCGCCACAGATATTCGGCGCGCGCGGTTATTTCCTATCGCCGGAGCTAAGTTCCGGGATGATGGAAAAGAGCGAAGACACAACCAATGAATCGATATCTGATCTGCAAAGTCTCATCAAACAGTATCCCAAGCTAACCACTTATAAGCTTAAGTATTATAACAAGTTTAGCTTTCCGCTGTCTAATTTCGTCTTGATTTTTATAGGCATACCGTTCATTCTGCTTGCGCCGGACCGCCGTAATTTTTTTAGGAGTGTTGGTATTTGCATTGCCATAAGCCTTGGGTTTTTTATGGTGAAGTTTTTACTTGAGGCGCTCAGCAAAAAAGATATAATCCCCGTATTCTTGGCCAGTTGGCTGCCTGTAGCGATATTCTCACTGGGAGCAGTATATTTCTGGCGTAAGATAAGAATGTAAGGAGCAATTCAATAATGAAACAATTCAGCCGCCATATTAAATTGCCTGGCTTTGGCGTGGAAGGCCAAAAAAAGTTAAGTAAATCTAAAATACTAATTATTGGAGCAGGCGGTTTGGGTTCACCGGCGGCGACTTACTTGGTTGCTGCCGGCGCAGGCACACTTGGCATAGTCGATAACGACGATGTTGATATATCAAATCTGCCGCGCCAGATACTGCATACACCAGCCACGATTGACCAGCCAAAAGTGATATCAGCCCGAAAGCGCATTAACGAACTGAATCCTAACATCAAACTGAATACCTACCACGAAAACTTCAATGCTGAAAATGCGCTGAAGATAATTAGGAACTATGACTTAGTCATAGACTGCACTGATAATTTTTCTGCCAAATTTCTGATTAATGATGCCTGCGTTATAGCCGGACTAACTCTTGTCCATGCTGGCGTGCTCCGTTATAACGGCCAGGTAATGACTATAATTCCTAAGAAAAAAACTGCTTGTTATCGATGTGTCTTCAACCAGCCGCCGTCGTCTGACACGGTGCCGACCTGCTCAGAAGCCGGGATATTAAACACCGTGGCGGGTATTATCGGGCTGGTTCAAGCGACAGAAGCCATTAAATATGTCGTTGGCCTTGGTGGAATCCTGACCAACCGGCTTTTTGTTTTCGATGCTCTGGCAATGCAATGCCGCACTGTTCACATCAGTCATAACAATAACTGCCCGGTCTGCGGCAGCGATCCTTCTATCAAAACTCTCGAGGATATCGAATATAACAAGCGGTGTTAATACTTATTGCTTAATCCTCATAGACAACTTAAATTAATATCCACCGTTGGATTATTATGAAGGGTGTTATGCACTGGGCAGTTGGCAATAAATCTTAAGAGAGCTTCTTTGCCTTCCTCATCCATACTTATCCCCGGCACTGATACTTGAACATCAATATTCTTCAGACAGAAAGGCGCTTCCTTGGTAAGCTCGGACTTCAAATCAATACTAAATCCTTTAAACGATATCTTCTTTCCGACCAAATAACGTTCCAGATACACCGCCACGCATCCGCCCAGGGCGCCTAATAGCATAGGGAGCGGCCCAATGCCGTCTATTGATTGATTAGGCTTCGGCAAATCTATATTCACCGTGTAATTATCCGACACTACCTTGAACTTTGACGGGCCAATATAACTGACATTAGATTCATACATAATATATTCTCCTTTCATGGAATTATACTATGCTATACTGAAAAATCAATGAAATCACAAAAATCTGTGCAGTATGAAATGAAACACGATTAATATCTGGATAACTAATAAAAACCTAATCTTCTTGACAGTGAGCCTATTAGAGGTTTGATAGTTTAAGTTACTCTGCTTACAGTAAGCAAAATAAATCTGGCGAGTATGAATTTCCCGGATCGGGCAAAGGAATTGTATTTAAGCGGTTACACTTGCAGTGAGTCCGTTCTGCATGCGGCTAAAGATGCCGGGCTTATTGATGTGCCGCCGGAATTCCTGAAAATAGCCACGGGTTTTTTGGCTGGCATAGGCCACAGCAGAAGTCTTTGCGGCGCTCTGGCATCAGCCGTAATGATTGTCAGCCTGAAATACGGTCGGACTGATAAAGAACAGTCCAAAGACAATGCCGACCAAAAATGCGCCGCAGTATTTAAAAGGTTCCTGCAAAAATACGGGAATGAGCATTGCTCGGAAATTGCCAGCGCTTCAAGGACCGGAGTTGAATTCCTTGACCCTAAACGAAGAGAATACTGCGCAGATGTGATAAAAACCGTCGCTGGGATAGTTGAAGAAGTTTTTTATTAATAGGATGGTCCGCGCCTATTATTTTGGTGGTTCCGATTAATATCTGGATTGATAAGTGTGAAACCTAACAAAAGGAGCTCATATGAATAGACCATATATCAGGGTTACGCCGCCCGGACCAGAGGCAAAAAAGGTATTAGCTAAGGATAAGAAATATATTTCCCCGTCTTATACCCGGTCCTATCCGTTTGTAGCTGAACGTGGCTACGGTATGATGATTGAAGACCCGGACGGAAACCGCTACCTGGACTTCAACGCCGGCGTGGCCGTATTGACCACCGGACATTGCCATCCGGAGATAGTCAATGCTATTCAGCGCCAGTCCGAACAGCTCATCCACATGATCGGAACGGATTTCTATTATCGCTGGCAGTCCGACGTGGCCGAGCGTCTGACCCAGATTACGCCGGGAAAATTCGCTAAGAAGGCCTTCCTGGCAAATACCGGAGCTGAAGCGGTTGAAGCCGGCATAAAACTGGCCCGCTACTATACCAAGCGTTCCAGGATGATCGCTTACATTGGCGCTTTCCACGGCCGGACCATGGGCGCTCTTTCGCTCACCGCCAGCAAAGCGGTTCAGCGCCGTTATTTTTCGCCTCTGTTATCAGAAGTTACCCATATTCCGTATCCATATTGCTACCGGTGCGTGTTCAATCTGACTTACCCCAAGTGCAACTTTGCCTGCATCAGCTACCTGAACGATATGATATTTTCTAAGGTGTCTCCGCCCGAAGATGTTGCAGCCATAATATTCGAGCCGATTCAGGGCGAAGGCGGCTACGTCGTTCCGCCCAAGGGATACTTCGAGGCATTGAACAAGCTGGCCAAAAAATACGGTATCTTGATGGTCTGCGACGAAATCCAGTCCGGACTGGGCCGGACCGGTAAAATGTTCGCTATCGAGCACACCAGCGTTAAGCCGGATATCATCTGCATTGCCAAAGGTCTCGCATCGGGCATGCCCTTAAGTGCTATTGTTTCAAAGGCCGAGTTGATGACTTGGGGGCCGGGCGCGCATGCCAATACCTTCGGCGGTAACCCGGTTTCCTGCGCTGCGGCATTGAAGACTATGGATATGCTTGAGGAATCGTTGGTTGAAAACGCTCGAGTGACCGGTGATTACCTGATTAAACGCCTGAATGGATTGATGAATAAATACGATTTCATCGGCGACGTTCGTGGCAGGGGTTTAATGGTTGGCGCGGAAATCGTCAAGAACCGCAAGACCAAAGCTAAAGACCCGGACCGCCGTAACAGTATCGTTCAGAAATGCTTCAAGACAGGTCTCCTTATTATCGGCTGCGGCGAAAATACCATCCGTTGGTCGCCGGCGCTGATTGTCACCAAAAGCGATATTGATGTGGCCATGGAAATATTCGAAAAGGCGCTTAAAACCAAATAGCCGAGCGGCTACAGAATAATATGTTCATCCAAGGTAACGAGGCCTGCGTCTTAGGAGCTATTGCCGCAGGTTGCCGGTTTTATGCCGGCTATCCCATCACGCCTTCCAGCGAGATAATGGAACACATGGCAGTAAAACTGCCTGAGGCCGGAGGTGTTTTCATACAGATGGAGGACGAAATCGGGTCTATCGGCGCCGTCATCGGCGCATCCTGGGCCGGCGCCAAGTCCATGACCGCCACATCCGGGCCGGGCCTGTCGCTGATGATAGAAAACATCGGCTACGCCATAATGACCGAAACGCCCTGTGTCATTGTCGACGTCCAGCGGGCCGGGCCGTCCACCGGTCAGGCGACCAAGGTTGCTTCGGGCGACGTGATGCAGGTACGCTGGGGCGCGCACGGCGATTATGAAATAATAGCCCTGTCGCCATGGTCCGCCCAGGAGATGTATGACCTGGTTATCAGGGCGTTTAATCTGTCCGAAACATACCGCACGCCGGTTTTTCTGCTGGCTGACGAAGCAGTCAGCCATATCAGGGAAAATGTTAACCCGCATAAGAAATTCCGGATGATTACGCGTCCGGGCAAAACCAAAATGCCGCCTTTCGGCACCGTGGTTGGCAATAAGGTTACGCCTATGCCGCGTTTTGGCCAGGGATTAAAACTTTCAGTAACCGGTTCTACCCATGATGAGTGGGGCTACCGCCGTACCCAGTCGCCGTCCGCACAGGCCAAGCTGGTTGCCCGATTTTGCAATAAGATAACGGATAATGCAGATAAAATAATTGATTACGAAGAATACTTCATCAGTCCGGATACAAAAATACTGATTATTGCTTATGGTATCACCGCGCGCAGCGCCCTGCGGGCTGTAGAGCTGGCACAGGAATCGGGCATCAAGGCCGGGCTGCTTCGGCTACGGACGCTCTGGCCTATGCCGGAAAAACGCTTTGCCGCAATCAGCCGCCGGATAAAAAGAATTATCGTGCCGGAACTTAATCAGGGTCAAGTCATACGCGAGATCCAGCGATTTACTGATATTCCGACGATACCTATTAACAAAACCAGCGGCCAGGTTATCACCGCTAACGAGATATTCGAGGTTATAAATAAGAATGCAAAATGAATCATCCGGTAATCTGGCCAAATACATACGCGCCAAGACGTTCCCCACGCCGTTTTGCCCGGGTTGCGGGCACGGAATACTTATGCACGCGATACTCAGGGCTATAGATGAATTGAAATTAGATATTGACCGGATGGTCTTTGTCTCTGGCATCGGTTGCGCCGCCTGGATACCCAGCCCGCACTTTGCCGCTGATACCTTGCATACCACGCATGGCCGGGCATTGGCATTTGCCACGGGTATCAAGATGGTTAACCCCGGGCTCAAAGTAGTAGTAGTCAGCGGCGACGGCGACTTGTCATCCATCGGAGGGAATCATCTTATCCACGCGGCCCGGCGCAATATCGATATCACCGCTATTTGCGCCAATAACTCCATATACGGCATGACTGGCGGCCAGGTCGGCCCGACCACGCCGTATCTGGCAAAGACCGTCACCACGCCGCGGGGTAATCCGGAAAAACCATTTGACCTGTGCAAACTGGCCAAGGGGGCTGGCGCGGATTATACCGCCCGGGCTACCGTATCAAACGTCCGGGAACTGGTTAAATACATCAAAAACGGATTGAACCATAAAGGATTTTCTTTTTTGGATGTAATATCGCCCTGTTACACCCAATTTGGCCGGCGCAACCGGAATATCTGCGGTGATTCGGCATCGCTGATGATTGGCAAGGTCAGGGATATGATTAGCGATACTCCCCAGGAGGATAAAATCTGCATAGGGGAGTTTTGACAACAGGATTAAACTGATTTAGCGGAGAATTAATATCGGTAATCCTATTGCTTAATATGCGCAAAAGAATAGAAATATGGATTTGCGGGGTCGGCGGACAGGGCGTGGTCTTTGCCGCTAACCTGCTGGGCCAGGCGGCCAGCCGTCAATACTCTTATGTCGCTGCCACAGCCCATTACGGGCCGGAAAGCCGGGGCAGCAGCACCTCAACCGAACTGGTTATTTCCAGCGCTAAAGGCATCGACTACCCTTATATCCAATCACCGTCCATACTGGTTCTGATGCACCAGAAGGCCTATGATTATATCGAACAGCATCCTGAGGCATTCACGAATTCGCCTGATTATATCATATACGACAGCACCCTGGTCAGTAAACCGGAGATATACAAAAACTCCAAAATATCGGTTATCGGCGTGCCGGCCACCGCCATCGCGCGGGATAAGTTCGACAATATCGTCATGGCAAACCTGATTCTGGTCGGCAAGCTGGTTCAAGTTACAGGTATTGTAAAGAAAAATAGTTTACTCAGGTTTGTCAAGGCGGATAAATCAGGCTCCCGCCAGGCATTAGAAATAGGGTTGTTATTTCAATAACAGTATTTTCAGACGAAAAATAGCGAATAAAATGAACTTTTTGCTATAGTTTCCGTTTAATATATAAGCCGGGATGTCAGGGGGGGGGTAACCCGGGTTATTAGCTCGGAATTTAACGGCCCCGAAAATGTTCGGGGCCAGAAAGAAGGTACGGTAATATGTGTAAAAAGATGTTGGCAATAGGCCTGTTAATGGGCCTGCTGGTGATCGGTATAAGCTGGGGAGAGACCAAAGAGAACAACGAATCCTCCACGCCGCCGGTAACCAAAATTGTGTTTTATAAACACGGGCTGGGTTACTTCGAACGGATAGGCAAAATTAAAGATGATGCCACGGTAACGCTCCAATTCAAGACTTCTCAGATGCCTGATTTGTTAACCTCTCTTTTTGCCATAGACTACGGCAAGGATTGCAAGATTACTTCTATCGGCTACGATTCCAAGGACCCGATTGACAAGCAACTGGAAAATATCCTGATTCGCGTGCCTGAAGGTGCGGCTCTGACTCAGTTCTTGACTCAGCTCAAGGGCGTAAAAGTGGAAATCAAGATCGGTTCCGAAAACATCCGGGGCAATGTCCTTGGTATTGAGCCGGTTACCCAGAAAGTGGACAACAACGTGCTCAGCTCCTGGAAACTGGTGATACTTGCCGAAGACGGCTGTATCAAGCCCTTCAATTTATTAGATGTATCTTCCTTGAAGATACTGGATGAACTGCTCCAGAAGGACTTGCAGAGGATTCTGGACATCTACCTGAGCGCCAAATACACCGACCGCAAGACCGTCAAGATACAAACCGCCGGCAAAGGCGAGCGCAATATCAAAATGGGATACCTGATTGAGATGCCCATCTGGAAGACCTCTTACCGGCTGATTCTGGGAGACGACAAGCCTTATCTCCAGGGCTGGGCTATCGTGGAAAACCCGACTGACGAGGATTGGGACAATGTCCAGGTCTCGTTCGTGGCCGGCAATCCGATTTCATTTATGCTGGACCTATATACCTCTTATTATCCGCCCCGGTCAAGTATCGACCTGAAAAATCTGATACCCTTGGCATCAGGATTAGTTGATTTGGAAGAAAAATCAGAGGAGGTATATGACAGCATAGGTGTTGGCGGCGGTTATGGAGGTCGTGCCGGAGGCAGAATGAGAAAAGCTTCTCCCGCCGACAGCAAATTAATACAGGCCGCGCCGCCCAGCCAGTCTTTTTCCGAACTATTAGCCGGTTCAATCAATTCCATAGCCACCGGCACGCCGCTGGGCGATTTATTCGCCTATGAAGGTAAAACTCCGGTCAGCATCGGCCGCAGAAAGGCCGCCATGGTGCCGATTATAACCGAGAACGTGGAAAGCGCCAAAACGCTCTATTACCGCGATACGATTTCCCCGCGCATCATGAACGCGGTCTATTTGACCAACGCCACCAAGCTTACTCTGGAACCCGGCCCGATTAATATTTTTGAGGGGCCGACCTCCGTAGGCGAAGGCCTGGTCCGCCAGTCGCTTCATCCCGGGATGAAAGATATGATTCCCTACGCCATAGAAAGCGGCTGTATGATTGAAACTGGCCGCAGCGATGAGGCAAAACAAGCGCACAAAGCCGGCATCGTCAACGGCGTTATGACTCTCAAGCGGTATGATGTCTATGCCAATACCTATAGGTGTGCTAACAAGACAATGAAGAATTTTACGCTCTACCTGGACCAGCCCAGATGGGTGGATGCGGTGCTGATGGAGCCGGCTAAATACGAGGAAGAGGTACCCGGGTATTACCGTTTTAAGTTTGATTTACCGGCCGGCAAGATGACCGAAATCAAGATTGTCCAGCGCAAGGAAATCAGTTCTTCGGTCAGCGTCGAAGCTTTGGCCAACAAGCCGGAAGATATCAAGTTCTATTTAAAAGAGCCGTATTTGACCAAGACGATGAAAGACTTCCTGGGAGCCCTGCAGAAACTGATGGATGACGTGACTGAGCAGCAACGCATAGTCAATGATGCTAAGCAGGAAATGGAAAAACTGGTCCGGGACCAGGAACGCTTCCGCAAGAATATGGAGATATTGAATGTCAATAATCCCAAGGAAAGCGAGAGCCGGACTAAATACCTGGAACGGCTTCAGGATGTAGAAACGCGCATGGAAACATTGGAACAGGTTATCAAGGAAGCCAACGCCAAGGCATTGCAGATAAGGGCTGATTTGAAACAGAAGATACAGGGGTTCACAGAGGAATAGTAGTCCGATAAAATAAATAAACATTCCGCCTGTCAGGGGGGGCTAACTGGCTACTCCCCCCCCTGAGGGATTTGCGTGATAAGGACCACTACGACCTTTCTTTAGCCATACCTGGTAATTGCTTGACCGGCGCC
>JAZDFB010000041.1:0-2295 GCA_043808305.1 Planctomycetota bacterium
AATTCAATTAGTGCAGGCACCGCTTCCTTAATCCGCAGATCGCGGCAGAGTAATACGGCCAGCATACGCAGTTCCGGCTGCGTATTGTCCTGTATCGTCTCAATAAAAACAGGCGCCAGCTCGGCCGCCAAGGAGGGGTCAATGCTTACAAGGCCCATGGCCGCCACGCGGCGGACGCTCTTATATTCGCTTTTCAAGAGATTCCTTAATGCCGGAAGCGCCTCTTTTTCCCTAACACCCAGCTTATTATGCTTGCTCAGATACACCAGTTTATACACGGCTTTTATACGGAGCTCCGGTTCCCGACTTTCCAGTTCCGTGAAAACAGCAGGTCCATCGGATTCTTCAATTGTCAGAGGAGCATGGCGGGAGAGATTGATAGCGTCGCTGCCCATCCAGCGAAGCTGATGGAATGTTTCGGTATCCAAAAACGTGTTGTCCACGAGCTCGGCGCGGCAAGGCGCGGCAATAAACAACAGAACCAGAAAACAAAAGAACGCCCCGCGCAATCTGCGGAAGTTATAGGGCATAAACATTTTCAACCTCTATGAGCAATTATTTACCGCATACAACCGAAATGCACAGGAGAAGTGATTTCAATATCAGCCGCCCGTTTGTTTATAAAACCCCTGCAGGCATCGGATATATTCCCGGCCAGCAGCCGGTCCAGGCACGCCACTTCAGTCGGATAAACGCTGCATTCCGTTTTTTTTCTGAAATCTTCCGGGATAACCGGAAAGGGAGGGTTCTTAAACCACCCTCCCTTACAGGCATCCGGATACGCGGCCTTAATATCCGCGATATAGGCGTTTTTGCGTTTATTCAGGCATTTCTGAGTGCCGCATGGCATATCGTTATATACTTGGCGGTTCCCATCAATGGTGCACCCGCCCCAAAAATTACATTTAACTGGGGCAAGAATCTTTTCGTGATCCGCATCCTCTGGGGCTACCTCATATTCCGCATTGAATTTCGCAATAGCCTCGGCGTCCTTTTTTTCTTTTTTCTCTTTCTGTGTTTTCTCGTAGTCGGCTATTCGCTTCTTAATCCAATCCAATATTCCGCCTCCGCCGCCTGACGGCACACATTGGCTTCCTGCCGCGTTCCAGGTATATCCTGGGTCACAGGTGCAACCATAGGATTTGGCGTAACATGTACTTTTGTAAAACTTGCAACATTCGCATTGAGTCATCGGCGGCTCCAACGCGCCGGCAAAATTAGTACATAACGTGTAGCAGGTTGATTGGCTTCCGGCCTTACAGCTCGTTATCAAGTCATTAAGCCAGGCCGGGATTGACTTCTTCTCGTTTACGGTTGCCGAAGTGGCGGTCTTTGCGGACGCAGTGGTAGCAACCGGGGATTTTGCCGATGAGGCGGACGCCAATAGAATGGAGGACTGTTTTGTTGTCGCCTGACCCGATGTTCCTCCGGATGATTTTGTGCCGTTCAAGCTGAACTCAGTTACCGGGCTTAATTTAAATGCTCAGGAATTTCAAAGTTCTTTATCCGGAGGGAAAAAGTAGACCATTTCAGTATCCGGGTCATCAAAAATGCGTTCCATTACCGTGTCTGGGTCAAGATTTTTGATTTTTGGCTTGATTTCATGAAAAACGTACCGTTTTCCTTTTTTGTCAGCATAGTTTACGGGTATCATAAAGCCTGTATGGCAGATATGACAGAGTTCGCGCACCGGGCAAACCGTGTCGTTGGCATTGCGTTTCTCAAGAAGTCGCACTTCTCTCGGCGAGAGTTCGTATTCAAAAGAACACTCGGTGCATCTTAGCGGAACAGGAGGTTTCTTTTTAAAGAAGTTGAAAATATCCATTTGCGATCTCCTTGTGCATTTGTGTGATAGGCCCTGACTTTGGGAACACACCATAACACAAAGTCATTATAGCGCCGCAGACTTTACAGGCCAAAGGGTCGTAGTTGAAAGTGTTTTTAATCATCTGCCGCCAGGGAATGTAGATCTTTTTAGTGAGGACGTCTTTTGTTTCGTTAAGCAGATTGTAAACAATAGGAAGTAGTTTTGTTCTGGTTCTGTTTGAAAGGAATCCGTAATAACGGATATTTCTGAAATACGCGTCAGGGATATGTGCAATGAGCCGGGCGATGAAATCCATGACGGGAAGCGTCATGGATTCAATAGTATCAGTATAATGGTCCAGAAAAGTATAAGTGACGCTATTGCCGTCAAAGGCTTGGATTCTGGTTTCAGAGATGGGCGGGCGTTTGAGATATCTGCCGAGATAGAGGATGTTAGCGGCGGGGTTATCAGATTGTTTGTTAAGATGG
>JAZDFB010000042.1:0-15044 GCA_043808305.1 Planctomycetota bacterium
AAATAATGTCAGATTTTAAAATAGCGTAAGTGATTTGCTTCTGTATCTGAGGCCATAGCCTCGCATCTTCCGTTTTATTTTTCGGATCAAGCCCCATTCCCCCGGTGTCAATAAGTTCTACTTTATAACCGTTATATGTAATCATTGATGAAACCCGATCCCGCGTTGTCCCGGCTACATCATCTACTATGGCGATGCGTTTTTTAACCAAGGCGTTGAATAATGTAGATTTGCCCACATTCGGCCGGCCAATTATTGTAACGATTAGCGTCCTCATGAAATCTATGCTACGATTACGGTTTTAAAATGCAAGAATTTAACCTGTAAGTGTCAGTCGTAGTTCCCGGCTTGGTGAGAGTAACTGATAAATTTATGAGTTAAGTAATTGAGTTATATTATGCAAAATAAACCTAAATTTATGTTTCTTCGAACCTTCAAGATTAATGAAAGCTATGCCAATCAGGTAATTTTTCGTTGCAAACTTACGCTCTACGCGTACAATTTTCCCTGCCAAATTAAAAAGCCATTCTTTCAGGGGGATTGAAATTTCAATCATAGACCCAACCGCAAGAATACGGTCGCTTGTTATTAACAAACCAGTGGCGCTTATATTTACGGTTTCACTATTGAATTTTTGCTCATCTAATTTCTTTTTTTCCGTATGGATAGCATATTGAATCTGAGTGATAATTTTTAAGCGAGAAGCCTGCCGCCTTTCAATGAGGTATAATTTCTTATTACGGAAAAGGTCTAATATTTCAGCATCAAACTTAAGCCCCTTATCTTCTTCAAGTATGACCAAAGCCTGCTCATGCGTCATCGCCTTTTTGTAAGGTCTATCCTGAGCAACCAGAGCATCATAAACATCGGCAATTGCCAAGATTCGTGCTGCTTTTGAGATTTGTTCAGCTCTCAGTCCCAAGGGATATCCAGTGCCGTCAAGCTTCTCATGGTGCGTAGATGCAATATGGGGAATTTCGCGTATCTCTCGGCTGAAGAAAATATTATCCAGGATTTCCTTTGTTTTTGATGCGTGATGTTTCATCTGAATAAACTCTTCCGGAGTGAGTTTCCCCGGCTTAAGAAGGACCGCATCCGGTACTGAAATTTTTCCCACATCATGCAAAGTCGCTGCATAATCAAGCGCCCGTAGTTCAGTGTCATTAAATCCAAGGGCCTGTCCCATATTCAAGGCATAGCGCGCGACGCGTTCAGAATGGCCCGCAGTCGTTGGATCCTTGGCATCGATAGTCGCCGCCATAGTTTTTAGTAAACTTTTAAAAGTTAATTCCTGCTCGTAATAAAGTTGGGCATTTTCTACGGCAACAGCAGCTTGCGCGGAAAAAGCCAATATCAAAGATTCATCATAATTGGTAAATACTCCATCTTTTTTATTGAGAAGCTGAAGGACACCTACTACTTCATTCTTATGGTTTAACAGAGGTGCACAAAGGATAGACTTAGTACGGTATCCGGTTTTTTTGTCAATTTCTGGATTAAATCGTTTGTCCGTATATGCATCTTTAATATTAGCTACCTCGGCTTTTTGCGCAACATAGCCGGCAATTCCTTTATCGGCCGGGAAACGAATTTCTGATACTTCGCCAAGTGAACCAACGCGGCTGGAGAGCTCAAGAGTATCGTAATCCATCAAAAATATTGTGCCTCTATCAGCATTAAGAACTTCTATGGACTTCTGAACAATCATGTTTAAAAGACGATTTACATCTTTCTCGGCCATCATTGCTTTACTAATGTCCAGAATAGCAGTCAAGTCCGCAAATTCTTTGAGATTTGCGAATTCCTTTTGCATTCGAAAAATAGACGATGCGGACGGGTCTTTGGATGACCGGTATGGTTGCTGTTCGCTCATAGAACACTTTTTACTAAATTAATGAAAAACGTCAATATATTTTTGTCTTGACTAACGATTTATATTGACGATACTCCTTTTTCTTCTATTAATGATATCAATCATATGAAGGAAAATGAATTCGATTATATTGCCTGGATTCAAAAACACCTAAATCACACCTCAGATGTTCCGGTTGGTTCAGGCGATGATGCTGCTGTTATTAAAATAGGGAAAGCTAAAAATATTGTTGTCACCACAGACACAATTGTCGAGGATGTTGATTTTAAAACCAAAAATATTGCTCCTGAATCAATTGGTTATAAATCTATAGCCATATCACTTAGTGATATCGCGGCAATGGGCCAAGGCAAACCGCCATTGTACGCATTAATTACAGTGGCGCTTCCTAAAAGGCTTAACACAATTAGCTTCAGGCATCGATTATTTAAAGGAATGCATCAAATAGCCAAAAAATATGAAGTCAGGATTGTTGGCGGCGATATTTCATCAACCAATGGTCCATTGGTAATAACATCCACCATATTCGGCTATAATTGCCTACCGATTTTGACCAGGGCCGGTGCAAAAGTAAGAGACGTCATCATGGTTACAGGCAAATTAGGCGGTTCTCTTGGCGGCAAACACCTTTTCTTCGCACCGCGCATAAAAGAAGTTCTTTATCTTAATAAACGATATAAGATCAATTCAATGATCGATATAAGCGATGGCTTATGTGCGGATATAAGCCATATTTGCAATCAAAGTAAAGTCGGTGCGAGATTACTTGAAGCTTTTATTCCGGTTACTGGATTTTCAATAAAACAGGTTCACAAAATCGGCAAATCAACTACTCAGCAAGCTTTATATGACGGAGAGGATTTCGAGCTTCTTTTTACCGCAAGCCCGACAGAAGCTAAACGCATAATTAAGAATAATAAAGTCAAAGTTTATCCGATCGGATTTATTACAAAAGGTCAAGGAGTTTATCTACAAAAAATAAATGGGGTTACGCATTGTTTGAAGCCAGAAGGCTATAAACATTTTTAGCATGAAAATAGAAACGGTTGGATATGACGCCACTATCAGTTTGGGCAAGAAATTAGCAAAACTGCTTAAGCCCAATGATTTTATTGTGCTAATTGGAATATTTGGTGCCGGGAAAACATACTTCACAAAAGGAATTGCGGGAGGGTTGGGTATAAAAGTCGATGCGGTTACCAGTCCCAGTTTTGTGCTGTGCAACGTATACAGCGGCAGAAAAGGGATGAAACTTGTGCATTCTGATGCGCAGAGAATAAGGAATCCGCAAGAAATACTGAAATTGGGCATGCAGGATTTTGATAAAGCCATTACTGTAGTTGAGTGGGGAGACCGAATTTTACCGCATATTAAGGAATTTAAGCGGCTAATAAAAATCTACTTTACAGTAAAAGGCAACAATAAAAGATTGATAGAGTTTTTCGTCAGGGCTGCTAATTAGAGAATCAGAAAGGAGAAAAACATGAATAAAGAAACACTTGATTTGTTGAAACGTCTAACCAGCGTTAATGGAGTCCCGGGATATGAGGATGAGGTATCGGAATTGATTCACAATGAACTTTCCGGCACTACTATAAGCTATGATAAACTAGGCAGCATTATTTGTGCCAAAAAGGGGATTTCTGATCGTCCGCGAATTATGCTTCCAGGGCATATGGATGAAGTCGGATTTATGGTCAAGTCTATCACCGAACATGGTTTTATAAAATTTATTCCGCTGGGCGGATGGCATATCCAGAATCTACCAACCCAAAGGGTAATCATAAAAACAAGCAAAGGCAATATCCCGGGCATTATCGGCTCTAAGCCGCCGCATCTTTTATCAGAGGAAGACCGTAAAAAGCTAACAGATAAAAAGGATTTATTTATAGATATTGCCGCCAAGGATAAAAATGATGCCGAACGCATAGGCGTGCGTCCGGGTGATCCGATTATTCCTGAGGCTCCTTTTATAGAAATGGCCAATCCCGAGTATTTAATGGCCAAAGCCTGGGATGACCGGGTAGGCTGTGGGATGTTTATCTCGGTTATTAAAGAGCTTGCCGGGAAAAAACATCCAAACACCGTTTATGGCGTCGGAACAGTCCAGGAAGAGGTTGGTATACGCGGTGCTCAAACCGCCGTGGACATAGTTAACCCTGACGTCGCAATAATCTGCGAAGTTGGCTTGGCTCAGGATGTTCCTGGATCAATGGAAACCAAAGAGCACGGATCTTTAGGGAAAGGGCCTCAAATTAATTTATATGACCGGGGTATGATACCTCATTTAAAACTGCGCGATTTTGTTCTGGAAGTTGCTAAGAAGGAGAAAATTCCGTATCAATTGGAAATACTCGAGGGTGGCGCAACAGACGGAGCAGCAATCCATATTCATGCTGAAGGCGTGCCGACGATATATGTGGGCGTTCCCACCAGGTATATTCATAGCCACACCGGGATTATTCATAAGTCAGATTACGATAATGCTGTGAAGTTAATTCTTGCTCTGGTAATGCGAATGGATGAAAAAACAATAAGAAATATGACAAAATAAATGAACTTTTTGTCCTTTTTAACGTTTAATATATATAGGAGAGGATAAATGAGCCTCTCAGATGAAGAACTGTTCCTGAGATTTAAGAAAAGGAACGATTTAGAGGCATTTGAGGTATTGGTTATGCGGTACCAAAAGCCTCTGGTTAACCTTTTTTTTAGGTTAGTTGGTAATTTAAGTACCGCAGAGAACTTAGCTCAAGAAGGATTCTTAAATTTAATAAAAGGATGCAAAAACTATGAGCCTAAAGCAAAATTTACAACCTTCCTATATAGAATTGCACAAAATATTTGGTTTGATCATATAAGGATTGAGAATAAGAAACCATGGGAGATATCTCTTGACAAACCAGTAAAGGAGGAAGAGGGGTCCTGCATTAAAGACTTCGTCGAAGGAGATTCCCCTGCTCCGTATGATAAAAGTGTAAAATTGGAACAAAGCGAATTATTAAAGAAGGCTATTAACAAATTGCCGGACGACCAGAAACTGACTCTTGAGTTGGTGATATTCCAACAGTTGTCTTATGCCGAAGCAGCCGGAATAATGGACGTTCCGATTGGCACGGTGCGTTCCAGATTAAATACGGCAATAAGTAAACTAAAGACAAGATTAATAAAGGATTGAATATGGCCTGTCAAAAAAGTTACGATTTATTTGGATATTTGCAGAATGAATTAGCCCAAAATGAATTTGACGAGATAGGGCGTCATCTGGCTGGTTGTTCTGATTGCCAGAGTGAATTGATCCAACTGAAGAAAACTATACACAACCTTAAAGCATTGCCTCAGATTCAACCCTCCGATAATTTCAAAGACAAAGTAATGGCAAAGGCCAGATTACTGGTACATGAATCAGAACCTCTCCAAGCAGGCTTCTGGGATTACTTAAAAGCGTCATTGCGTTATGCCCCGCCATGGGCAATCTCAGCTGTAGTTCATTTCTTTATCTTTGTTGCGCTGTCCTTTATTTTTATCGGCCCTGAAATACAGAAGAATATGAAAAGGCAGTCTGTTACACTGGAACAAATGCTCCCTATGTTGGTAAAGCCTACCCCGGAGTTTTTGCCGGAAATGACTGATAATAAGTTAAAACCCCATGATATTACTCCCCCGCCATCTTACGAGAGCTGGTATGTGAAAGGCCTGCAGATTTCTATTGAAGCAGACAACAGGTTAATTAATCACTTATCTATGAGAACGGATTCAGAGTATCTGGCTAAGCTGCGCCGGCAATATGGGATGCAGGATGCAGAAAAATCTGTAAGTTCCGGTTTGCAATGGCTTGCCGGGACTCAATCCTCATCAGGCGCGTGGGAATCTGACAAATACGGCGGACAGGCCGAGTATTCTGTGGCAGTTACCGGTTTGACCATTCTATCATTTTTAACGGAAGGTAATACGCATATCAGCGGCAAGTATTCAGAAACCGTTAATAAAGGAATTAATTACTTAATATCGGCCCAGAACAACGAGGGTATTTTCGGCCCGAAGAGTATAGGCCAAAAACCGGTGAATTACATGTATAATCATTCCATTGCCACGGCAGCGCTGATCGAGGATTACCTGATGACTAAAAACAGTCCCGACAATGTACGCGTATCTCTGGAACGGTCTATTCAGCTGGCCGTAGATTTTTCAGCCAGGGCGCAGGCCAAAAATGGCGGATGGGGCTACACTGCGGAAAACCCGCCGGACACATCAGTAACAGTCTGGCAATCTTATGCGATGAAACTCGCCCAACTGGCTGATATCCCCGCCGCTGGTAAATCGTTAGCTAAAACATGGGATTGGTGGCTTTATGTCACGGATGAGGATGGCTATGTCGGATATGACGCGCCTAAGTACTATCCGAACGGCCCTAATACGCTGACCGCCGCGGCTATGTTCTGCCGTTTATTCGCTAATCAATCGGCCGACGAATTAACACAACGGCAGTTAAAATTGATCGCATCGAATATTCCCGTGGCCGGTAATGCATCTATGGAAAGCGATGTTAATTATTGGCAATGGGCGTCTCTGTCGCTATTTCTTAATGGCGGTCAGGATGGTAATACCTGGAATTTAGCCGCTAAAGAACTTCTAATAGCATCTCAGAATAAAGAATCTGGTTCCTGGCCGTTAATTGACCGCTGGGGCGGTTTCGGCGGTCAGGTATATGCCACAGCCATGTCCGTGCTGACACTGCAAACCTGTTACCGTTATCCGGCCCTTTAGTTGGCAGTTACTGCCACCTATAGTCGGCTGTCCATCGGCTGTTAGAACGTAGTGAGTTACAGCCGAGGATACTCGGCAGTAATTCTGGTGCTCAACTGGCTATACCTCATTTTCGTAGCCAGACCTTAACCAGCGCGTTTAAAATAATTCGGATAATTATTGACCTTGCGCCTAATAACATTAAAGTAACCGCATGAAAAAAATATACTTAATACTGTTGTTATTAATGCCTTTGAGTTGTGTCATGCCGCCGGAAAGCACCACGCCTAACGAAACTAACGTCAATCGGGAGCAACCATCGCTGGACAATAAAAATACCGAAGGGCTCACCCCTAAAAGTATTAATGACATTATCTCGACTGCCCAGGGCTGGTTGAATCTGGCCAAGACGCAATACGATAAGCGCGAGATACCGGCCTGCATTGCCTCAACCGCCGCGGCCATCCAGCTTATTCCCAACTATGCCGAGGCCTATTTATTTATGGCTAGTGTTCTGGCCGAATCATACGAAAACAAGACCTTCGCCAAAACTGCCGCGCTCCGGGCTTATAACCTGTCCGATATGCAGAATAATAGCAAAGTCTCTTTTGAAGCATTGAGATTTTTAGTTCGGCTGGACTCAGCCAACATCGATTATCAGCTTAAATTAGCCAAGATCTACCGGCTTTCAGAATCAGACAAGCAAATGGCAATAGAAATTTACCAGAAGATTTTACAATCCAGCCCGCGCAATACTGATGCCCTGCTGGGCATAGCCCAATCCTATTCCAACCTCAACGACTACGAGAAATGCTTGTCATACATTGAAAAATATTTCAAGGCTGGCGGCAGCAACTCGCAGGGATGTCTGCTGCGCGCTTACGTATCATCAAAGACCGGCAACCTGGAACAAACGGTAAAGGATCTGGAAAAAATTGTCCAGGATGAAAAAATACTTGAAGGGCCTGAAGGAGGCCAGATTTATGTGCTCTGGTCTGAAGTGCTGACCGCTCTGGAAAAATACGACCTGGCCCTTAACACCCCTATATTTTTTGGGATGACATTTTTCCCTCAGCAGAAGGATATGTTCGATATACACCGTGCGATTATCTACGAGAAGAAAAAAGAATTTGAAGCGGCCGATAATATCTATAACAGGCTGGTAAATAAGGGTTTTGGCGACATGATCAGTGTTTTTTATCTGATGCGGGGCATGAACTTCATCTCCCAGAAAGTATTCGATAAGGCCAAAGGCCCTATTGATAAATTTATACAAATAATCCCTAAAGAGAATCTGCCTAAGGCTTGGATGATGTTTTGGAAAGATGCCTCCGCCAAACAGGGTAAGTCTATTGAAACATCAATGATCCCGTCTATGAAAGAGCAGATAGCCAAGGATCCGGAATACATACTGGCCTATCTTTGCCTGGGCAGTTATTATTACTTCACGAATAATCCTGAGGCGGGTCAAAATCTGCAAAAGGTCGTCCTGCTTGCCGGCAATGACCCATCGCTTGATAATTACGGGCTCATTGCCGGAGAGATGCTAAAAAAATAATGATTCCGAAAAGGCAGGTAATAAGCCGGATTCTGTATCTAGATAACCATTTGACTCGCTCCGATATCGCTATCGGAATCTAACGACCTACCTGGGACTTGCGGCCGGACCGGCCATAACCCTGTTTGGTCTTTCTCCGGGTGGGGTTTGCCATGCGCTCCCGATTACTCGGGAACCGGTGCGCTCTTACCGCACCTTTTCACCTTTGCCTGCCGGCCAAAGCCTGCAAGGCTGTGTATTTTCTGTGGCACTTTCCCTCACCGATTTTGCATCGGCGGGCTCCCGTTAGGAGCCACCCTGTCCTGCGGAGTCCGGACTTTCCTCCCCGCCCGATTGCTCGGCCGGAGCGGTTATCTGCCTGCCTTTTGTTGTATTTTCCTCCGTATCCGTATCTGATTGTAAATTCATCGCCTTATTGGCGAGTTTGTCTGCGATTTTATTGAATTTACGCTCTATAGCCACAAGCTTTATTCCAGGGAATTTATTAAGTAATTTCCTGGCTTCCACAGCCAGCGGCATCAGATGCTTGCTTTTTATGCGATATTCTCCGTTCATCTGGTTAACTATCAGGTCGCTGTCGGACTTGACAATAATCTGGTCGATAGGTTCCTTGATTCCGCCCAGTAATTTAAGCCCGTTGATCAATGCCTGATATTCGGCTACATTACTGGTGGTCTGTCCCAGAAATTTACCCCTTTTCAAAATAACCTGGCCGGCCTCATTGGTAACATAAATTCCTATTCCGGCCGGGCCGGGGTTGCCCCGGGAGGCCCCGTCGATGAACATTTCAATATGGTTACTCATACTCGTCACTTTATCCTTCATTAGCCGGTTGTCAAGGATTATGATGCCGTAACACATCGATAAGAAATTTTACAATAAAATACAATAAAACCTTGACAAACTTTATAATTTGCTATCATATGCCCATAAGTAATAATTACTAAAGGTAAAATCAGCTATGAAAAATGCACTTTATGCATTTGTTATCCTTGGGATCATATCTTCAATAATATCGGTTTTTATCGCTTTCAGCAATTCCGAAAAAGCAATAACCGCGATGGGCACTGCGGAAAATGCTAAAACCGTTGCCGAGCAGATAAAATCCATGGCCGAAAAGGTCAGAGACGAGGCCATAGCGGCTAAGAACCAATCAGATTTAAAGGCAGCAGCCTCTAATGATGACGCGCGTAAAGCCCGCACAGAAGCCGAGACAGCCAGATTAGAGAGGGAAAGAAGCTTGACTGATGCGATGAGGCTGAAGGAAGAAGCTGCTCAAACCAAACAAGAAGGCCTTAGGATGCAGGATGATGCAAAAACTCAGGTTGCATTAGCTACAAGTGAAAAATTGAAAGCTATTGAAGATGCCAAGGTGGCTCAGGCTAATGAAGAAGTCGAGAAACAAGCCCGCCAGATAGCCGACCAGGAAAGGGAAAAAATGGCTCGTTTGGCTGAGAATAATCGCAAAGATTACGCCACCTTAAAACAGGTTATCAGGCAACAGGAACTTATCGCGGTATTTACTTCTGATATTATTAACAGGGTTTTGGTCTCGATTGATACCGGCGACCAGTTTTACCTTAAGGGGCTGGAGGAATGGCAATCCGCAAAGGAAATCAAGCAGAGAACCATTACCCTGGGTAATTTCGTTAAGGCAAAAGAATTATATACATCCGCCCAGAATACTGTCAGTAAGATTGAAAAAGTAATCGATCAGACCGAGAACATTAAATTTAATCTAAAGAACGTTATAACTAATGATATTGCCAGCCTTGATATTGTTATAGAAATTCTCAGGAAGTTGATTAAGGGCGAAAATATCGCTAAGCAAGAACTTCAGGATCAAACAGACGATGCCATAAAGAAAAAACTGGATGCCGATAATGCCGTAATCGATTCCTGCAGGGATATTGTCGATCTGATTAAGAATAATCCGGCTGTTACTCCTTCCTTAGAACAACGGTTTGCGGAAATCAAAAAGCAGTTTGAGGACCGCATGGGTTCATAAACAACCTCCGATAGATTTTAGCGCCTGCCCAAACTGTTTAAATAATATCACTGTGTCCGCAGTATAAGGTTTGATGTTGTAATAAATGCAGATTACTTGGCAGGAGTCTTCTCAACCGCCGGTTTTTCTTCTATAACTTCGCGCAATTTCAGCTTATTAATAACATTGCATTCAGTTTTGACCGCCACCTTCTTCTTGCCGTTTGCGGCCTGGGTTGTATGGTTCAGCACAAAAGAACCGCTTAATTCCAGGTCGGCTATCACCTTCTTTTCCAGTGAAACGATATAATTACCCGAAAATTCGTATTCAATCACCGTGTTATCGGACGGGTCATCCCGGGTCAGCTTCAGGCTCAGCGTTGTCTTCAGGCACGGCAATCCTTCGTATTCTATCTTGGATTCAAGCGTCCCGCTGCCCACCGCCTTGCACAGCTTCTCATTATAACTGTTCCTGAAAAATATCTCAGCCACTTTCTGGCTGTTAAGCGGGTAAGTCTGTCCGACGGCCAGCGGCTCCTGGGGCAACAGCAGGTAGAACCAGTTCAAGGCGCTGACATAATCATAATCCTCGGCAATAATCACGCCGTCTTTCGGCGCGATTTTATCAATTTTAACAATGTGGTAATCCATCGCCTCCAGCCGCAACGTCCGGTCCTGAAGGGATACCACCTGGTCCTTCCGGCCTTCGCCCGGAATATTAGTCCTGAGATGCGAATATGTATAAGTCCTCTGGCTGTGGATACTCCGGTGGTCGCCGGCCATCATCAGGATATGTTCGGTATAATTATGCTTGGTATGCCTCAGGAACGGATAAGTCTCCGGCTTCTCGCCCGGATTTATCGTATGGGTTCCCTCCCATTGCTGTTCTTCTTCTACCGCAATAATTTTATTGATATCAAACAAAGGCCTGAGCAGATACGTCGAAGTTATAGGCGCGGTATCAGTCGGGCTTACCGGGGCGTTTACGGCCGGTTTTGCCGTTTCCGCAGGATTAACCGCGTCCGGGGCTGACCAGACCATTAATCCTACTGCCAGACAAATTGTGATAACAAATGCTTGTTTCATAATTACTTTGAGCCTATCAAATCATTAATATATTTCTCTGTCAAGAATTCATGGATATTAATTTCCTGTTCCTGCCTTTTATCCATATCCTTCAGTTTTATTGTGCCCTTCTGGGCCTCCTCGTCGCCTATCGTAGCCACAAAACGCGACCCAATCTTGTCCGCGCTCCGGAATTGGGCCTTGATGGACTTAAGCTCATAATCCATATCGGCGCTGACGCCGCGCTTGCGCAATTCCTTGACCAGCTTGAATGCCATCGGCCGGTGCGCCTCGCCTGTTGTCACGATATAGACCTTAGGCGCCGGCCCGGCCGGGACTGTTGCTTTAGCCGACTCCAAGGCCATAATGGTCCGCTCCAGCCCCAGGGCAAACCCCACCGCCCCGGTCGGCTCGCCGCCCATCTCCTCTATCAGGTTATCATAGCGTCCCCCGCCGCAGATGGCGTCCTGCGCTCCCAGCGAACCGTGCGTTATCTCGAATATGGTCCTGGTGTAATAATCAAATCCCCTGACCAGCTGGGGCGACACCTGGTATTTTATCCCGCTGGCATCCAGACCCGCCTTGACGCCGTCAAAATGCTTCCGGCATCCGATGCACAGGTGTTTCTCAAACGGCTCAACTCCGGATGCCACCTGGCGGCATTCCGGATTCTTGCAGTCGAGTATCCTGAACACGTTCCGCTGGTAGCGTTCCTGGCAGGTTGTGCACAGCGATGCCTTGGCCCCCTCCAGAGCCTTTTTCAGCACTTCGCGATATATGTCACGGCAGGCCGGGCAGCCGATGGAATTAATCTTCAACTGGCAGTCCGTTATGCCCAGCGCGTCAAAGAAAGATACGGCCAAATCGATTACCTCGACATCGAGCAGGCAGTCAGTCGAGCCCAGCGCTTCCACGCCCATCTGGTGGAACTGGCGCTTGCGGCCTTTCTGCGGCCGTTCGTGGCGGAACAGCGGGCCGATGTAATATAACTTCTGGAACCGTTTTATCTTATCCAGATTATGCTCCAAATATGCCCTGACCACCGAAGCCGTCAGCTCCGGCCTGAGCGTAATGCTGTCCTTATCCTCATTATTGCGCTGGAAGGTATACATCTCTTTCTCCACGATATCGGTTACCTCGCCTATGGAGCGGTTAAAAAGCGATGTATATTCGAATATCGGCGTGCGTATCTCCGAGAACCCGTAACGTTCAAGGATGTCGCGGGCCGTATCCTCGACAAACCGCCAT
The DNA here is from genome assembly GCA_043808305.1 of Planctomycetota bacterium. Lineage (GTDB taxonomy): Bacteria > Planctomycetota > MHYJ01 > JACQXL01 > JACQXL01 > JBBAAP01. The sequence continues at coordinate 12,477 of JAZDFB010000042.1, forward strand.
AGCGGCATCTTATCCGACAGGATATCTTCTGTCCCCAGCGGTGCTTTATAGCCCGAATCACTCATAAATTATAGCCGTTACTATTGATACTCACTCTGTTAATGTCCTAATTTGCCCTAATGGGTAACCCTGTAGTTGCCTGATTTATCAGGCGAAAAAGCCCCATAAATGGGGCAACTACACGAACATTATTAATTTAAGTATATATCGGCTATTGTCAAGTTATGATTGACAGAATTATCGCTATGAGTAAGCTGATTGAGTAGTTCGGCTGTTAGAGTGAAATGAGTTACAGCCGACTATACCTGGCAGTAATTCGCTAACACTCAAACTGCCAGAGTACAGATTTAGCCGAAATTCGTTCAATCCGCTTACTTAAAAGTTAGTATTTAATCTGTGTAATCTGTGGCTATAAACAAACTATCGGATTCCATCCAGTATCTCAAGGGCGTCGGGCCGGCCCGGGCGAAACTGCTCAACCGCCTTAATATCTATACCCTTCAGGACCTGCTCTACTACTTTCCGCGCACCTATCTGGACCGCTCCAAGCTCAAACCCATCAGCCAGGTCATCAGCGAGTGGCCCGAAGACGAGGTCGTCATCTCCGGCCAGGTCCTGACCATCAGCGCCTACCGGACCAGGAGCGGTATGCGCATCACAGAAATCGCCGTGGCTGACGACTCCGGCATCATCACCGCCGTCTGGTTCAACCAGCCATTCCTCAAGAGGGTTTTTGCCAAAGGCCAGAAAATACTGCTGGCCGGCAAGCTGTCCCGTTACTCGCAGTTCGACCCCGCTCTTTGCGGACAAAGGGAGGGTGAGTTACGGCGAGGTTATCCTGCAAGGGGTTACGGCCGGACGCCCCAGATTGCCAATGCCGAATACGAAATTATCCCGGAGCACTGGGGCGCCTTTGGCGCCACGAGCGACGTCCCGACGGATGTCGGGGCAACCTATACGCCCCTCCATACCCAGGGCATAGTCCCCTGCTACGGCCTGACCGAAGGCCTGGGCCAGAAGTTCATCCGCCGGCTGATGAAGGACAACGTCCCGGCTTATGCGCCGCTGATGCCGGACGCACTGCCAAAACCGCTGGCCGCCGGGCGTATGCACTTGCCCGACGCCATAAAGGAAATGCACTTCCCGGCATCTATGGAGTCTATGCTCCCGGCACGGCAACGGCTGGTCTATGAAGAACTGCTCCTGCTCCAGCTGGCGCTGGGACTGAAACGCAACCGCATAAAGAAATCATCCGTCAAGTACCCCATCAAGATATCCGAATACCTCGATGGCCGCATCCGAGCGCGCATCCCGTTTACATTAACCAAGGCGCAGGAGCGGGTCATCTCAGAGCTCAGGACTGACCTGGAATCGCCCCACCCGATGCACCGCCTGCTCCAGGGCGATGTCGGCTCGGGCAAAACCATCGTGGCCATCTACGCTATCTTAGCTGCAATAGGGAACAAGCTCCAGACCGCGCTGATGGCGCCGACCGAAATCCTGGCCGAACAGCACTTTAACACCGTGTCGCGCCTGCTGGCCGGCTCTCAGGTGCGCATCGCCTTCCTCAAGAGCGGCATCGCCAAGACCGAGCGCCAGTCCGCACTCGATGCCATCAAGCAAGGCAATATCGACTTAGTCGTCGGCACCCACGCGCTGATACAGAAGGATGTGGAGTTTTCCCGGCTCGGCCTTGTTATCATAGACGAACAGCACAAGTTCGGCGTCATCCAAAGAGAGACCTTGGTCAATAAAACCGATAACCCCCACCTGCTGGTCATGACCGCCACGCCCATCCCGCGCACATTGGCGCTGACCGCATTCGGCGACCTGGATGTCTCGACCATAGACCAGCTCCCGCCCGGACGGCAGCCGGTCAAGACCATCCTGCGCGCCTCGCAGAAAATGCCCGAGTCCATCGAGTTCATCCGCAACCGGATAAAAGAAGGCCGCCAGGTATATTTCGTCTATCCTATCATCGATGAATCTGACAAAATACCGGCCAAGTCCGCCACCCAGATGGCAAAACAGCTCAAGGAAATATTCTCCGAATACCAGGTGGCGCTGTTGCACGGGCGCAAGACCGACCAGCACAAGGAAAAGATAATGAACGACTTCCGGGCCGGCAAGATACAGATACTGGTCTCGACCATCGTCATCGAGGTGGGCATAGACGTGCCCAACGCCTCGATAATGGCCATAGAGCACGCCGAGCGCTACGGCCTGGCTCAGTTACACCAGCTCCGGGGCCGAATCGGCCGGGGCGAGCACAAGTCATACTGCCTGCTCTTCGGCGACTTCACCACCGAGGACGCCGAAAGCCGGCTCAAGATAATGGAAGCCACCAACGACGGGTTCCGGATAGCCGAGGAAGATTTGCGCATCCGCGGCCCGGGCGAGTTCTTCGGCACCAAGCAGAGCGGCATCCCCGAGTTCAGGGTGGCTGACCTAAGCAGGGATTTTGAGGTCCTGAAGCAGACCCGCCAGGACGCCCAGGCGTTACTGGCCACCGACCCCTTCCTGCAATCACCACACAATCAACGATTATTGAATGCTATCAAACAACAG
>JAZDFB010000043.1:0-25167 GCA_043808305.1 Planctomycetota bacterium
TGTTTAAGCAATCGCCCCCCCCTTTAAAAAATCGGTTTAATTGATTCCACTACGCTATGCGTCCCGATGGTATCGGGATGCCCGCAGGCAGGGAATAGGAATGATGCGTGGGTAAAACTATTTCTTAGTGCCGAAAAGTGAGGAGATTAATTACGCCTTGGCTTTCTTCGTTATCGCGACAAAGGCCATCTGGAGATTATACAGGACTTCCTTCATTGACTTGGCTTCGTCCGGCGGGGCAATTCGGGGGACACCCATACTGATCTCTATCTCGTTTCGTGTCCATACTAAGATGTTACATAAATTACATATTTTAAAGTCAAGTAATTGAGTATGATGTCCCCCGAATAGCTATCCCAAAGTTCTTTATCAAGTTTTCCTGTATCCTGCCACTAACTTTAAGAAGGATTATTCTTTATAAATTCGGGCAGATTTATAAACTTTACCGTAACCGCTCCATACTTGCGCGAAAAGGTTCTGGTTATATCAGATGAAACCACAAAATTATTCCCGCCCCGGGCTGTCATTCCTGCCCCCCGAGGTTACCTCGGGGGATAAACTCCAGCAGGAATCCAGAAAAACCAAGAGATTGGATTCCGCATCAAGTGCGGAATGACAAATTGTAAAAAACTTTTAGCCAACATCTACTATTCATTTCAATTACCTCTGTTAGAGTTCGCCATCTCCACCGGGGTAAATAGCCGTCTGGATGGCACTGCCCAGATATTCGGCTCGGCGAACTTCTTTATCTCGTTGCCCTGGTAGATAATCATTCCGCCGCGCCAATCATTTTTAATCCCTTTGGCCACTTCTTTCAATGCCCGCGCATCGCCGGCCGCTATCTTTTTGCGCGATTTTATCTCCATCCCGATTATCCCGCCGGAGGTCTTTAGAAGGATATCCACCTCCAGACCGGAACGGGTGCGGTAAAAGAATATCTCAGCGTCTCTTTGGGCGGTCTTTACCCACTTGAATAATTCCGCCACCACCATTGTTTCATATATCTCGCCGGATAATTCGCCCCGGTAGCCGCTCAACTGCCTCAATAGCCCGATATCCAACCAGTAAACCTTGGGCGTTTTGACTACTGAACTGGTAATATTTTTGTAATAGGGCTGGATGAGAATGGTTTGATATGAAACTTTCAGGTATTCCAGATATCGCCGGGCCGTATCAACGCTGATTCCGGCATCGCGGGCTATCTCGGAGTAATTAAGCAATTTGCCTGACCGTAAGGCCGTAAGTTTCTGGAACTTTCGGAAAGGTTCCAGGTCGTCCAGGCGGGCTAAATCAGCCAGGTCTCTTTCCAGATAGGTATATTCATAATCCTTAAGCCATTTCCAGCGTTCGTCTTCGGCCAGGGGCAGAAGCGCCGGCATGCCGCCCCAGCGCATCAGATATTCTTCGGCCGTCCGGCATAAACTGTCCGGCTGGCCCATCAATACCCCGGGCACGCTATTCAGGATATGCTTTAAGCTGTCTTTGGAAAATAACCTATCCACTAAAGGCGGTTTGGCTTTTGATGCTTTGTTGCCTTCGTATATTTCGCTCATCAGCAGGGGCCAGAGTTCATAGATGGATACCCGTCCGGCCAATGACTCGCGGATCTTTTTCAGGAGCAGGATTTGGCTTGAGCCCAATAGCACGCTGAAGGCCACCTTGTTGTCATCATAAGCATATTTTAGCTTGTCAAATACAACCGGTTCTTTCTGTGCCTCATCAATCACCGCATTGCCGATGTCCCTGGCCCAATTTGAGGCGGGAACCAGGCGGACGGATTCCCTGTTTTCGGGAGAATCCAGATTGATGTATTTCAGGTCCGAATAGAAATCGCGGGCTAAGGTGGTTTTTCCGGTCTGCCGGGCGCCGGTGATGATGACCAGCCGTTTGTTCTTTGCATTGGGCAGGAACTGACGGAGCAATCTAGGCCTCTGTATTTTATCTCTCATGGTCGTAAGATATACAGTATTTTGAACGCCGTGTCAAGAAATCCTGCATAATTCCGAGATATTGGGGACGTTTACCTTTTGGCGCCGCCCCGACGAAATAGTCGGGATAAGACCCACTACGTCGCGGAGTTTATACTCTGGCAGTTTGAACGTTAGTGAATTAGAGCTACTGCCTCCCTTTAGGGGCTGCTGGGTATCCTCGGCTATAACGCTCCTTTGTCACTAACAGCCGATGGACTGCCAGGTATAGTCGGCTGTAAGTCATACTTCCAACAGCCGAACTATCCCGCCTTCGGGCGGGGCTCCTAGTGGCTCTAATATAGTTTACTTGCAGGAGAAGTCAATTTATTGGCTGGTTTATGAGGAGGGTTTAGGCTTGCCCCATACGATTTCTGCGGTTATCTGGGTTTCAAATTCCCGGCCCGGACAGTGTTTTGAAACCAGCTGTTTGACCTCATCGTCAAATGCTTCCGACTTTTCTTTGCCCATCCGTTCCCGGGAAAAGCCGTTGCTTGAATGGAGCGATTTGATATATTCATCAACAGCTTGCCGGAGTGAAATGGGCGGCGTTTGTTTTTCTCCATGCTTTTGAAAAAGGCCCCTGTTTTCCAGTTCTTCAACCAAATCGTACGGTTGGAAATCTTGATTGGTTGAAAACCGACCTAAGATTCTTGTTAATTCGTCATTCCAAGGTGTTTTGAGCGGGAATCTGTAATTAATAAGCGCCAAGTATCCTTTCGGGGTGAGCGCTTCTTTAAAACGTTGGAAAACCATATTCCACTCCAGCCAGTGAAGGCTTTGTCCCGCCGTTATCAGGGCATATGGCGGCAAGAAGGCGGCCTCTTCGACCGATGAACATATCCAGTTGATGTTGGGATGGCTGCCATTAGGCAGATTCCTTCCCTTTTCAATCATATGCCGGGAAAAGTCTATTGCGTCTATTCGGTCGACTAGTTTGATTAAATACCGGGCGATATAGCCGGTGCCGCATCCGACATCAAGCACAACCCTTGGTTTGTCAGTGATGAGTCCGGAAAGAATTTCAAATGTTTCCGGGGGATAGAGAGGCCGATAGCGGTAATCTTCGGCGATACTCCGGTCTTTGAACTGGGCGGCATATTCTAATCCAAGATGTTTGGGCTTGGGTTTCATTTCACTGCTTATTTGTATATTTTGACCGCCCGGGACAGGCCGGATATTTTACAATCCGCCCCGCCCCGCTGGAATAAGCGGGATAACGTGCCACTAAGTCGCTCTGCTCCGAGTGGCACTAACAGCAATCAATCTTTTGTTGCCCCTATGGCCGGCGATGATGGTCTTTTCGCACACCCTGCCAAGGTGACGCTATTTCTGTCTACTCGAAAATTGCCGGGATGTTTTTCCAGCCGATTACTTTGGCCAGGGTTCTTTGCTGGTCTTCGTCGCCTTTATAGATTAAATAACCGTTTTGGTCGGATTTGGACGCGAGTTTGTTCCAGTATTTTATGCCGTCAAAGAAGTCTTCGCCGATGGTCCGGCCGGATTTTATTTCTATCTGCAGCAGTTTCCGGGGTGTTTCGGCTATGCAGTCGATTTCGTGCCCGGTTTTGTCGCGCCAGTAGTAACAGTGCGGTTCCAGCCCTTGGTTGAACCGGTTTTTGATTATTTCGGATACAATTAATGATTCGAATAAACTCCCCTTCAGGTAATGGGTGTCCAACTGCGATTTGGATTGGATGCCTAAAAGCGAACAGGCCAGCCCGGTATCGTAAAAATACAGCTTGGGCATCTTGACCAGGCGCTTGTTGAAATTCTTGTGGTAGGGCTTGAGCAGGAAGATGATGTAACTTGATTCCAAAACTGATAACCACGCCCGGGCCGTATTATGGGTGATGCCGCATTCGTTGCCCAGCGATGATAAATTGAGCACCTGCCCGATCCGGCCGGCGCACATGCGGATGAATTTCTGGAAGGTGTTCAGGTCGGATATGTTTTTTACCAGCCGGACGTCCCTTTCGACGTAGGTCTGGATGTAGTTGGGATACCAGTCGGCCGGGGTGATCTTTTTGTCGTAGAGCCGGGGATAGAATCCCTTGAAGATGTATTCGCCGGCCTGCCCGGATCGGTAGGCGGTGTTTCTTAATTCGCCGATGCTGAAGGGAAGCAGTTTTAATATGGCCGTCCGGCCGGCCAGTGATTGGGAGATGTTTTCCTGGAGCAGGATGTTCTGGGAGCCGGTCAGGATGAACCGGCCCGGTTTGCGGCTGCGGTCAACCTCGGTCTGGATATAGGAAAACAGCTGGGGCGCCCGCTGGATCTCGTCAATGACCGCGCCTTTGTCGTGGGTGGCCAGGAATCCTTTGGGGTCTTTGAGGGCGAATTCGCGCTGGTCCAGGTCTTCCAGCGAAACATAACTCCATCCGGCGAAGAGGCTTTTTACCAGGGTGGTCTTGCCTGATTGCCGGGGTCCGACTACGGAGACTACCGGGAATTTGCCGGCTAATGCCTTTAATTTGGCGGACAGTTCTCTTTTGATCATGGGTCGAGGATATCACCTGTTGGACAATTTGTCAATATAATTTACAATTTGTCCGGGTAAAAGGGGGCGCTTCCATTTTTACCCCGGCGAGATAGCCGGGATAACGTGCCGACACCGGAATTCATGTATGTCCCGTTAAGCCTTTGGATTACGGGATGACGTGGCAGTCCATCGGCTGTTATGCGTTGTGTTCGCGGTCAGGCGGTGAGCGCCATAATGGCGCCATGGCGCTTCGGCGCCACATCCCGCCGCAGCGGGAGAATGTAATGAGTTATACTTGGGCTGTTAGACTTTAGTCGTTATACCTTAAGGTATATTTATTATGTTATACCTTTTAGGTATTATTAGCCGAGGATACCCAGCAGTCCATCAGCTGTTCGAACGTAGTGAGTTACAGCTGAGGATACTCGGCAGCCCCGTGGTATACCGGGGTGTACCATAAGTCGTTTTACTCCAACTGCCGAAGTATAATTCCCTTTGCTCGAACTGCCACTAACCGCCGAGTTAATCCTTTTTCTCTTCCAAAAGAAACAACTCGTGTAATTTTTTCTGCAATATTTTTTTCGGTATTAATTTCGTTTTATACTCGGCTACAAGGGTCGGTGAAAGATGGCGGCTGAGAGCGTATTCTACAACCTCGTCATCCTTGGATTTGCACAGGATAATACCCACGCTGGGGTTCTCTTCTTCCTTTTTAACGTCCCTGTCCAGAGCTTCAAGATAGAAATTCATTTTGCCCAGATATTCCGGCTTAAAGTCGTTTATTTTCAGTTCAACCATAACCAGGCACTTCAATCCGCGGTGGAAAAACAGCAGGTCAATGAAATAATCGTTGTTGCCGACCTGAATCCGGTATTCCTGCCCGATAAAAGCGAAGTCCTTGCCGAACTCCAGGATAAAATCTTTCAGGTTGGAAACGATGCTTTTCTGTAAATCTTTCTCGCTGTGGCTTTCAGGAAGGTTCAAGAAATCCAGGACATACGTATCCTTAAATATGGCGGTTACATCTTTATGGATTTGTGCCGCCAGTGACGGCGCTTTTTTCTTTGAAATCATCGCCCGTTCATAGTAGCCGCTGTCAATCTGGCGTTCAAGCTCCCGTTTGCTGTATCCGTCCTTGATAGACAGCCGAACATAAAATTCTTTTTCTTCCTGCGTCTTTGTTTTGGAAAGAATCAGCAGATGATTGGTCCAGCTGATTTGTGTCACCAGTGGTGACACAATCTTGTCGCGATGGTATGTCCCATAAAATTGCCGCATCCGGTACAGCCCTCTGCGGGTAAATCCTTTAAATTCCGGATGTTTGGTTTGTATATAATCAGCCAGTTGGTCAACAACGGCATCGCCCCACTCGGCGGATGCGATTTTTCCGCTGATATATTCACCGATATTCCAGTATAGTTTAACCAGTTCGGCGTTTACGCTTTTTATGGCGTTGAACCGGGCTTTATGGATAATATTTACAACTTCTTTAAACTGCCTGTCAAACCGTTTTGTTAATTTCATAAAGTATTTTTTATTAAAGCTCTTTTCTCAACTAAAATCAACAAATAACCGGTTTTATTTGTTTTTTTCACGGCGGACAGCCATTTCTTATCCGGTGACACAGAACCTAAACCTTAGCGAAGCATCCCTGAGCACCGCAGTGCCTCCCGCTTAGAGGGGTTAGGGACCGCGTAAGGACACCTTGTCCGGTGACAAGGAATATTGAGGACGCCGGACATTTTAAGCAATCAATCTTTTGTTGCCCCTCTGGCCGGCGATGCACTCGAACCGGCACTAATAACGTGGCACTAGCCCAGTGCAAATATTACTAAGCCTACCGGAATAGTGTATGTCCCGTTAAGCCTTTGGCTTACGGGATTAAGTGTCACTACGTCTCGTTGTTCCTAGTGACACTAAAGGATAAGTGCCGGTACGTCACTTTGTTTCTACCGGCACTAAACAGATTTCAGATTTTCCTTTTCGTTTATGTTGACTTTTCAGGACTTGTATTATATTAATATCGAACTTGTTTGCTGTCTTTAGACGTTAATATGCTGCACATAATTTACAGAAGATTCTTGGTCGTTGGTTGCGCTGTTTCCTGCCTGTTTATGGCCGGTTGTATGTCAGGCCACAAAGCGGCACGGGATTACTACTCGCCGGCTCTTTATGAGGACCATCAGCCCGGTCCGGATTCCGATACGACAAGACAGCCGGTTACGGCCAAGAATGAGGCGCAGAAGACGGCGGCAATCCTGGAAAAAGCGCAGTGGAGCCTGCAGGATTGCGTTGACCTGGCTGTTGCCAACGAGGAACGCCTGAAGATTCAGGGCGAGGCCTATTACCAAACCAAATGGCTTTATTACCAGGCGCTGGCCAGCTGGCTGCCGGCGATAAGTTTGGAAGCCGCCAATACCAATTACGACTCCGGCGCGCCGGGCACTTTCTTGGATAAGCAGGAATACTGGCTCAAAGTCCGCCAGCCGATTTTTAATTCCGGCAGGGAGCTTATCGGGTTGGCTAACTCCGAACAGCTCAGCGCGCTCAGGAAATATGAGCTCAAGCAGGCGCGCGATGTGTTAATCCTGGCCGTAGCCGACTCTTTTTACCAGGCGCTGTCATTAAGAAACGAATCGGCGACGCTTGAGTCATTGCTGGCCTATACCCAGAATTATTCCGATATGGTCAAGGCGCGGGTCGAGGCGCAAATTACCAGCCGCAAGGACGCACTTCTGGCTGAGGCGGCGATTTACGATATCAAGGCACGCCTGGCCCGGACGAACAATCTCTTGGATAATGCCCGCCTTAACCTGCAACTGCTGGTGGGCGCGCCTCTGCCCGCGGAACTGGCGGATAATGCCGCCATGCCCGGGCTGGCCCCTATTAGCGGGACTGCCTACGGGCTTGCCCCGAGTAATCAGGAATCTGTTATCACCGCCTTAGCCAACCGGACTGACGTTAAAGTAGCCGAACAGCAGATTAAGCTGGCCGAGGCCGAGGCCAACCTGGCCAAGGGTGGGTTCCTGCCCCAAATCAACCTGGATTGGACCCGATACCTGCACACGGAAACCTCGTCGCTGGCCGGGCTGGATTGGACACTGCTCCTGTCGGCTTCGATACCGCTGGATAACGGCGGCAGGTATGCCAAGGTCAAAGAGGCCAATTCCAAACTGCGCCAGGCCGGACTGGCCAAGGATAAGCTCCTCAAGAGCCTGAGGAACGATGTCGAGAAGGCCTATCGTGATTTGCAGGCGATAGAGCTGGATATCGAAGCCCGCGAAAAAGGGCTGGCCGCCGCTAAGGAAACCGCCGATATCGTCATCGAAGAATACAGGATTGGGACGGCGACGAATGTCGAGGTGCTTTTTATCAATAACTCTTTCGAGCAGGCCAGGATAGCGCTGGATAAATCCCGGATAGACCTGAAGCTGGCCTATCTAAGGTTGAAATTCGCGCTGGGATTGCTGGCCAAGGAGTTTCAGCAATAATTTATCGTATGGAATTTCAAAATTAGCCACGAAGACACAAAGGCTCAAAGAATTCTTAGTGTCTTGGTGTCTTTGTGGCAGATATTTGTTTAGTTGCCCGTAAGAGCTTAATTTATCCGATTAAGAAAAGAGGTCATATGATGAACACTAAATTTCTCAGGGTCATTTTATGCTGGTCCGTGGGCATCTTGCTTTTGACCGGTTGCGGCAAGAAGGCGCCGCCCAAAAGCAATGCCGCCCAGCTGGCCAAGGTAACGGTCAGCCAGCCCCGGACGGAAACGGTTGAGCGCATCATAACCGCGGTGGGGACGCTGGACCCGGAAGACCAGGTTCAGGTGGCGGCCGAGGTGGCCGGGCTGGTCCAGGAAATCCGGTTCGAAGAAGGCCAGGAAGTGTCGCAAGGAGCCGAGCTTACCGTCCTTAATCCGACTAATTTCCAATTAAACGTGGTAAACGCCCAGGCATTAGCAGAGCGGGCGCAGGCCGACCTGGCCTTAGCCGAATCCAGTTATTCCCGCAAGAAAGGCCTTTATGACAAAAACTTCATAACCGAGCAGGAGCTTCAGGAGATGGCCACGGCGCTGGATAAAGCCAAATCCATATTGACCGGAGCCGAAGCCGCCTGCCAAATAGCCGAAAAAGCCCTGGCCGATTCGGTTATCAAGGCGCCTGTGGATGCAAATAATGCGAATTACAGCTGGGAAATCCAGAAGAAGCTGGTGTCAATAGGCGAATATGTAAATCCCGGCAAGCCGATTGCCGAACTGATTAACCGGGCGACGCTGAAACTGCGTTTCACCGTGCCGGAACAGGAAGCCGGGTATCTGGCTCTCGATAAGCCAGTCGAGTTTACCGTGCCGGCCCTGCCCGGAAAGGTATTCGAGGCAAAAATCATTTACTTAAGCCCCAAGGCCATAGAAGGCACCCGGTCGGTCCTGGTCAAAGCCCGGGTGGATAATTCAGAGCTTGTTCTGAGGCCGGGCTATTCCGCCAATGTCCGGATGGTGGCTGAAACCAAAGAGAAAGCCCTGGTAATTCCCAGGCGTTCCTTGCGCTACGATGCGGATAAATCCTATGTGCTGGTTGTTAATAACGGCGTATTGAACAAAAAGACGGTTACGCTGGGAGTGGAAAAAGAGGATTATGTGGAAATCGCCGCGGGAATCAACCCGACTGACATAGTAGTGGTTCGCTCAAGTTCATTTTTAGATGAAGGCTCGAAAGTAGAAATAGTTGAAGACGACTCTGTTATCAAGGCCAACCCAAAGGACGGGCCGGCTAAAGAAAGAAAATAATTATGTGGCTTCCTGATACCGCAATAAAAAGGCCGGTTACCACCATAATGGTTATCTCGGCGCTTCTTATTTTCGGGATAATCGGTTTTACCAAATTAGGCATTTCGCTGATGCCCAATATTCAATTCCCGATGGTGACCGTATCCACCCACTGGTTGAATTCCACGCCGGAACAGATAGAGATGAACATTACCAAGCCGATAGAGGACCGTATCGGGGAAGTTGAAGGCGTCAAGCACATTTCCTCATCAAGCCAGCGCGGCGACTCGCGCATCACCGTAGAATTCGAGTTATACCGGGAGATAGAGAGCGCGTCGCAGGACGTCCGAGATGCGGTGGCCAGGGCAACGAGGGCGTTGCCTAACGATGCCGACCCGCCGGTTATCACCAAGGTAGACATAAACGCCCAACCCATTATGCAGCTGGTGGTATACGGCGATTTGCCGGTGGCGGATATCCGCGAGTTCACCGAGGATACCATCACCCCGCGCATCCAGCAAAAACCCGGCGTCGGCGCCGTGCAGGTCCGCGGAGGCAGGACAAAAGAAGTCCGGATTTGGCTCTACCGGGACAAACTGAAGCAGTATGGGCTGACGGTTCAGGACGTGACGCTGGCGCTCCGGACCCAGAACCTGGAAGTGCCCGGAGGCAAGGTCGAGAACCAGATCCAGGAGCTGGTAATCAACACCAAGGGCCGGATTGACCATCCCTACCGCTTTAATGATGTGATTCTGGCATACCGGGACGGGACCCCAATAAAAATCCGTAATGTCGGATATGCGGAAGACGGATTGAACGATATGGATTCCATCGTCCGCTTCATAGATTCAGCCGGAACGGAACGTTTAAGCGTCGGCGTTGCCGTTTCGCCGCAATCCGGCGCGAACCAGGTGGCCATCGCCAAGGCCATCCGGCAGGAAGTGGAAAATATCAGGAAAATCCTGCCGCCCGGCGTATATATCGATATCGCTTTTGATAATTCTGTTTTTATCGAACGGGCAATTCAAGACGTGGAAAGCAACCTGATTATCGGCGCCATTTTGGCTTCATTGGTAATCCTTTTATTCCTCCAGAATATAGGCACGGCAATTATCAGCTCTTTGGCCATTCCGACATCCATCATCTCCACCTTTGCCTTTATGCATTTTATGGGTTTTACGCTGAACACCCTGACGATGCTGGGTTTGGCTTTGGCGGTGGGCATTGTGATTGACGACGCCATCATTATCGTTGAAAACATCTATCGCCATAAAGAAGGCGGCAAAACCATATTGGAAGCCGCCAAAGACGGCGCCAGTGAAATCAGTTTTGCGGCTATGGCCGCCACCTTTGCGCTGCTGGCTGTCTTCCTGCCCGTAACTTTCATGTCCGGAATTGTCGGCAGATTCTTCTTCGAATTCGGATTGACAGTGGCGTTCTCGATACTTGTTTCGCTCCTTGTGGCGCTGACCCTGACGCCGATGCTGGCTTCAAGATTCCTCCACGTCGGCATACCCCATTTCTTTATATTCAGGTGGTTTGAATCACTGATGAAGCTAACGCACAGATTATATGAAAATATTATCGATTGGACATTGAAATACAGCGGGACCACGATATCTGTCGCGATAGCCCTGTTCCTGGTCAGTTTATACTTAGTCAAGACGCTGGGTCAGGAATTCAATCCGCAGGAAGACCAGTCGCGCTTCAGGATACGCCTTGAGACCCCGATAGATTACTCTATTGAAGCCACCGACCGCGTCACCAAAAAGGTAATAGATATTATCAAGGGCATCCCGGAAGTTAATATTTTCCTTGCGTATGTCGATGTGAACTCAGGCTCGATCAGCGTAACGCTTAAGGACAGGAACCAGCGGAGCAAGACGCAATTTGAATTAATGGCGGAGGTAAGGCGGAAACTTTCTCAAATGCCCGATTTGCTTGTGGCGGTCTCAACAGCCGGCGGATTTCAAGGCATGGGCGGCGGCGGGCGCGGCGGAGACATGCAATATATCATCCAGGGACCGGATATCGACGTTCTTAACAGCAAGTCAAACGAACTTCTGGCGGAATTAAAGAAAATAAACGGGATGGTGGATGTGGACCGTGATTTGCGCATCGGCAAACCGGAACTGGATATCAAGATTGACCGCGAGCGGGCGGCTGATATGGGCGTCTCAATTGCCGATATATCCAATGTAATCGGCTCAACTTTCGGCGGGTTGGAAGCGGGCGATTACACGGCGCACGGCCGGACTTATAAGGTTCGCGTTAAAGCTGTTGACAGTGAACGGAAAATTGCCAATGACGTTTCGGATATAAGCATCCGTTCCAAGACCGGCGAGATAGTGGACCTGGCAAGTTTGATATCCGTAAAACCGTCCATAGGACCCAATGCGATAAACCGGACTGACCGGGAACGCTCGGTGGCAATTACGGCGAATTTAGACGGCCTGCCTTTGGGCGAAGGCATTACCAAGCTGGAAGAAATAGTCAAAAGAATACTGCCGTCCGGATATTACGGCAGAAGGTCCGGCCAGACCGAAGTATTCGGCGAGACTTTTTATAATATCGCTTTCGCATTGGTTCTGGCGCTTATTTTCAGCTATATGATACTGGCGGCGCAATTTGAAAACTTCATCCATCCTTTTTCCATCACGCTGTCCTTACCGCTGGCGATTGTCGGAGCCCTGGGATTCCTCTGGCTGGGTTCTACACTGACCCATCTGAGGGGCATGACCATAAATATGATGTTTTTGATAGGCGTAATCTTGCTGGTCGGTCTGGCAAAGAAGAACGCCATTTTATTGATTGATTATACTAACCAGCTTCGGAGAGGCGGATTAGACCGCGATGAGGCATTACGGCAAGCCTGCCCGGTTCGGCTAAGGCCGATTCTGATGACATCCATCGCCACCATCGCCGCCACCATACCGGTGCTTTTAGGTTTAGGCGAAGGTTCTGAAAGCAGAAGGCCGATGGCAATAGCCATCTTCGGCGGCATGATTACCTCGACACTGTTAACACTGGTGGTGATACCATCCGTTTACCGGGTTTTTGATATAATACTGAATAAATTGCGGAGAACTCCGCATTAGAAGTTAATATTATGAATAACGGCGGGCTGATATGAAGATAGTGAAATATGCCGCTGGCGCATTGGTTGCCGTCATTCTTGCGGTTGTTATTATTGCCGCTTATTATGGGATTTTTGCCGAGGTGACCATCCGGGAGCAGGACCAGCCGGCCTTGATACTTATTTATAAAAAACACATCGGGTCTTATAGCCAGGTCGGCAAAGTTATGGACGAACTGTTTTCTTCGCTTAAAAAGGATAATGCCGAAACGACCAAGGGATTCGGCATATACTACGACAATCCCCAGAACACTCCGGCCGAGAAACTGCGCAGCGTGGTCGGATGCATTCTGGAGGAAAAAGACAGGGGCCGGGTAAACGAACTGAAGGCTAAATATAAAATACAGGAGTTCCCGGCAACGCAGGTTGTCTGTTCTGAATTCCCGTTTAAGGGAAAGATGTCTATTTTGTTCGGCATTATGAAAGTCTACCCCCGGATGTTTGCATACATAAGCGGTAAAGGTTACGCAAACACGCCTATTATGGAAATTTACGATACTCCGAATAAGAAGATAGAATACATCGCGGCCAAGAACGTCAGTGAAAGCGTTTTCAACTCATTCCTGGATGATTGACAAAACCGTCGAGTACAAGGAGAAAAGTACGGATTATATGAAGCTGATCATTTACCTCGACAAACTTAATGTGGCATCGGAATTGCTAAGGGAAAACGTCGTAAAGCGAGCCAACAAAGTGGCTATCTACTGCGAAGACCAGAAAATAACTTTCAAACAGGTTGATGAAAACTCCAACCGTTTCGCCAATGTTCTGAAAGGACTGGGGCTGAAGCCGCTGGACCGGATCCTGCTGATATTGCCGGATAGGCCGGTGTTTTATTACGCATTTCTGGGTAGCATAAAATACGGCGTCGTGCCCATCCCCACCAATACGACGCTGAAAAAGGAAGATTTTCAGTTCATAGTTGAGGATAGTGAATCCAAAGCTATCATAACAACCTCTGACAGCGAGGCGGCCGGCATACAAGGCAAAAACCTCAGGCATATTCTGTTGTCCGACAGGGGGCTTGATGAACTGATGTCCAAGGCATCGCCGGCGGCAGAGGCCTGCGCGTCGTCAGCCGACGATATCGCATTCTGGCTTTACAGCTCGGGCAGCACCGGCAAGCCCAAAGGCGTATTGCACCGGCACCGGGATATCCTGTATACGGCCGATACATTTGCCAAAGAGGTGATTAAGCTGACAGAAAACGACATAATTTTCTCGGCCAGCAAGCTTTTTTTCGCTTACGGGCTGGGCAATAATTTTTCATTTCCGCTTCGGTTCGGCGCATCGGTCGTGCTGCTGCCAGATAAGCCATCGCCGGAAAACGTCATGGCCGTGCTGGCCAGGTTCAGGCCGACCGCATTTTTCGGCGTGCCGACTCTTTTTAATTCAATGCTCAAGAAGCTGGACAAGGATTGCCTGCGTTCGGTGCGGGTATGCGTTTCGGCCGGCGAAGCCCTGCCGCCGGAAATTTATACACGATGGAAAGAAGCTACCGGACTGGAAGCTCTGGACGGTATCGGCTCGACCGAGGCGCTGCATATATTCATTTCCAATTTCCCGAATAACGTCAGAACCGGCACTTCCGGCAAGGTCGTGCCCGGCTACGAAGCGAAAATAGTTGATGATGCCGGCAATGAACTCGGATTAGGCAAGACCGGATACCTGATTATCAAGGGGCAGAGCATTACCACCGGTTACTGGAAACGGCCCGATGACAATGCGGAAAAGCTGCTGCCGGACGGCTGGTTCAAGACCGGCGATATGTACCAGCTTGACGACGGTTATTTTTCCTACCAGGGCCGGGGCGACGATATGCTCAAGGTCGGCGGCATCTGGGTTTCGCCCATTGAGATCGAAAATGTCCTGCTCCAGAATAAAACGGTGGCGGACTGCGCCGTGGTCGGCCAACTGGTCGAAGGCCTGACCAAGCCGTTCGCTTATGTGGTGCCCCAGCCCAATACGTCCAGGACTCAGGCAGAAACCGAGAAGATACTAAAGTTCGTCCAGGAGCGTCTGCCCAAATATAAATGGCCCTGGCAGGTGTTCTTTATCGAGGAATTGCCGCGGACCAGCACCGGCAAGGTCCAGCGGTTCAAACTGCGCGGGCGGGTTAATCCATAAACTCATTAATTTATGGACAACGCGGCTGAAACGGCTTAAATAGCCGTCATATGAACTTCCGCAGGCGAATCGTCGTCAGTTTATTCCTGCTTTTCTGCGTCCTGGTTACCGGCACAACCGGTTATTGGGTAATCGGCGGAAATCTTCTGAACGCGCTTTATATGACCGTGATTACCTCGGCCACGGTCGGCTACGGCGAAGTAGTTCCGGTTTCCAACAACCCCGGCGCTGAGATTTTCACCATCGTCTTCATTATCCTGTCGGTTATTACCATCGGCATTATCACGTCACTGTTAGTGGCATCGATACTTGAATTAGAAATGAGCGGATTGTTAAGGAGGCGTAAGATGAACAAGCAAATCGAAAAACTATCCGGACACTACATTATCTGCGGCGGGGGCGAAACGGGTATCCATATCGTCCAGGAAATGTCCAAGATGTTGAAGCCGTTTGTGGTCATCGACCATGACCAGCAACGGCTGGAAAAACTGTCCGCGTTGTCGCAGAACATCCTTTACATCGTCGGCGATGCCACGGACGATGAGGTGCTGCTGGCGGCCGGCCTGGAACGAGCCATCGGCGTCATGGCCGCGCTGCCGTCTGACAAGGATAATCTCTATATCACCGTGATGGCCAAACAATATAACTCCAAAATACGCATCGTGGCCCTGGGCGTGGAGGACAAGGCCATAAATAAGCTTAAAAAAGCCGGCGCGGATACGGTCGTTTCACCGGCGCTTATCGGCGGATTAAGGATGGCATCTGAAATGATGAGACCGTCCGCAACCAAGTTTCTGGATACGATGCTCCGGCAAACAACCGGTACCTACCGAATTGAGGAAATAAATATCCCGGCCGGTTCGCATATTGTTAATAAAAAGCTTTCGGAAATCGGCCTGCGCGATAAATACAACCTGCTTATTCTGGCCACAATAAAACCCGATTCAGACGAGATTACTTACAGCCCGCCGGCGGATACCGTTCTTAAGGAAGGCGTTATATTGGTAGTGCTGGGAGAGGTCCATAACTTCAATAAAGTCAGAGAATTGCTATAAAAGGAAGACATATGAAATACTTAGCCTTATTATTAGGAGCAACACTATTAGCCGGGTGTGGCCCCGAAAGCATTCGGGACCATGGCGCTTCGGCGCTCACGCCCTCACATGTGGCGCCGGTCGCCCCCAAACCGCTCAGCCCGACTGAAATTAAAATCAAAGAAATAATCGGGCTTTATCAGGAAGGCAAGCTGAACGAG
This sequence comes from Planctomycetota bacterium, assembly GCA_043808305.1. Lineage (GTDB taxonomy): Bacteria > Planctomycetota > MHYJ01 > JACQXL01 > JACQXL01 > JBBAAP01. Next base: position 15,733 of record JAZDFB010000043.1, read on the forward strand.
TCTAAATCAAAATGCGAGGAACTGCTTAAGGCCGAGCCAAAGAATGCGGCAGTGCATTATGAACGGGGCAATATCTGGCAGTATGAGAATAATAACGATATGGCTTTGACCGAATTTAAGACGTCCCTGGAACTTGATCCATCATTCTATTACGCCCAGCGCGATATCTGGTATCTGGAGTTAGAAAAAACCGCTGATGACAAGGCCAAGGCCGAACTCAAAACCCGGATAAAGGAAAAAGCCGGCAGTATTATTTCCGCAGATAAACCGTCGGATAAACTGTATTCATTCGGGTTTTACGCCTATAACTTGGCGGGTGTGCCCGAAAAGGCTGAAGAAATGAAAACCGCCCTGGTCACGGGCTATCCATTAAGCGAAGAACTTAACGGCGTGGGCAACGAAGTATTCGAAAATATGCTGATGGCAACCCAGGGCGCAAACCGGCCCAAGCGGGCGCTTATGTCCGAGTCCTATGTCAAGGATTTTCCAAACCATTCGCGCACCGATTATGCCTACAGATTCCTGCTGGGGTTTTACTGGAAGGACCAACCTAACGCCGATAAAATCAGGAAATATGCCGCCATGTGGGTGGCGGCCAAGCCGGAATACCCGCTGGCTTTGGCTACCTCGGCCCGGGTCTGTGCCGAGATGAGTATCGAGCTTGATAAAGCCGTCAAATGGGCGGCTGATGCGATTAAATGTATGCCTAATACGTTTCCGACGCTGGCTGAATGGTCACAACGAAGCGATAAGAAGCCTTTCTGGTTCTACGAATGGCAGTTTACGGACGATGCCAAACCATTTGACATCCTGGACACTGTTGCCTGGGTATATTACAAGAAAGGTGATTTTGCCAAAGCCGAGTCTTATATGAACCAGGCCATGCAGTATGAAAATTTCCACAGCCGGCTCTGGTATCATCTGGGCAAAATATACGAGGCGCAAGGAAAAACAGACGCGGCAATTGACGCCCTGACGCATTCTCTTATCTCCAGAAGCGATGTGGCGGAAACACCGCCGGCGATTAAGAAGCTCTTAAAGAAAAAATACGACAAGACCGAGGCCGAGATAAACCAGTTTTACCAACGGCTGCCGCAGGATATGGCCGTTAAAGAAGGCCTGCCGTTCTTTACTGACGTAACCACCGGAACCGGCCTGGCCGCGGTTGCCAGCGGGCGAAAGGCGGCCTGGGGCGATTACGATAATGATGGCTGGCAGGATATCCTCCTTAACGGCTCAATTCTCTGGCGTAATAAAGGCGACGGCACATTTGAGGATGTAACCAAACAGTCCCAGATAATCGGCCTTGACAAAAACGGCAAATGTATCTATGTCGGCGGCGTCTGGGCGGATTACGATAATAACGGCTGGCTGGATTTCTTTTCCGCCGGCACCAGTGATGCGCTCTGGCACAATAACGGTGATGGCACTTTCACCAATGTGACTGATAAGGTCAACCCAAAGATGAGCGATAGTTATCCGAGCGAAGGCGCCGGCTGGGGCGATTATGACCGCGACGGGTTTGTTGATTTATACGTTGCCAACTATGAACAAGGCCAGCGCGGCACCGGAATGCCTGACTTTCTGTATAAGAATGAAAAAGGCCAGACTTTCAAAGATGTCACCAAAGATGCCGGTATTACGCCCAAATTGAATCTTTGCGGCTACGGCATAAACTGGGGCGATTATAACAACGACGGCTGGCTGGATATTTTTGTCTCCAATTACCGGCTTAATCCGGATTTCCTGTGGCGGAACAACGGCAACGGCACCTTCACAAACGCAGCTAAAGAAGTCGGCGTGGAAGGAACTCCGGTGCAGGGAGCTTACGGGCATACCATCGGCTCGGAGTGGGCAGATTACGATAATGACAGCAATTTAGATCTGTTCCAATGCAATCTGGCCCATCCCCGCTATATTACATTTTCCAATATGAGTTACCTGCTCCGAAATAACGGCGCGCCGGATTATTGTTTTACTGAACGCCGCATCCAGTCAGGCATCAGGTATGAAGAGACGCATTCCGAACCGGCTTGGGGCGATTATGACAATGACGGCTTGCTGGATTTATATATTACCTCTGTTTATGTCAATATGCCGTCTTTCCTGTATCGACAATCTCCCAAAGGTCAATTTACCGATGTGACCTGGATGGCCGGAGTTCGCATCACCGACGGCTGGGGCTGCGCCTGGGCTGATTTTGACAATGACGGTGACATAGACCTGTTAGTCTGTGATAACACCAATAAGGTTCATCTCTTCAGAAACGAGGCTGTGTCAAAAACATCCGCCAACGTTAATAACTGGCTTGAGATAAAACTGGTCGGCTCGGACTGCAACACCGCCACTATCGGCGCCAGATTAATTCTCTCAACAGGCCAAGACCAGTATACGCGCCAGGTCGAAGGCGGCAAGGGCTCCACCAACCAGAATTCGCTGGTCCAGCATTTCGGCCTGGGCAGATACTCGGGTCTGCTGGAACTTTCCGTGCACTGGCCTTGTGGGAAGCTGACCAAACATCAGGTTGAAATTAACAAAATCATAACTATCAAAGAACCGTAATATGGATTTTTTCTTGACAGGAAGCCCTCTCTAATATAAGTTTAGTGATTATTAACTACATAAGCGTTTAAATAAAAAGAGGAGGTAGTCTATGAGAGAATTGAAAGGCAACTGGCATGACCTGTTTAACGGGTTCTCGGTGGCATTTGACATCAAGAAGATGTTCGCGGTGTTTATCGCATTGGCATTGACCGTAATAATCGTCGTCGTCATACCCTGGTTGACTGTTTTAGCTATTGACCCGGCGGCTTTAAATAAAATAGACCTGAAACCGGCTTTAGCCGATTGCGCTAACTGCAAATGCGGCATATCCGTAAGTTTTGGCGAAGACAAAGCCATGACGAGCCAAATAGCGTGCAATCATCAAGAGTTAGGCCGTCAGGCCCGGTATGTCCTTCATACCACCATGGGTTTTTATAAATGGCCGTTTCTCACCGTGCTCGGATTGTTGTTGCTGGCGGTCTGGGGATATTTCGGCGGAATGGTCACCCGAATCGCTGCGATTAACCTGACCAAAGACGAAAGCCTTAGCTTCGGCAAGGCGTCGGCATTCGCATCAAAGAAATTCATGAGTTTCTTTTCGCCTGTCGTTGTCTGCATTATGGGAATCCTCTTTTTCTCCCTGTGCAACGTGGCCGGCGGACTGATCGGCCTGATACCGGTGGTTGGCCCCATTCTGGTGGCTATCGGCCTGCCTCTGGCGATACTTTCCGGATTCATCATCCTGTTCATCATCATCGGCCTGCTCAGCCATATACTCTTTTACCCAACTATCGGTGTGGAAGGCACCGATACGTTCGACGCTATCAGCCGCAGTTTCCAGTATCTTTACGCCCGGCCTTGGCATTATCTGTGGTACACCCTGACGGCTATTGCCTACGGCATACCCACCATAATGTTTGTTATGTTCTTCGTCCGGGCTATGATTAAAATCGGCGTCGGCACCGCCTCTATGGGCATGGGCATCAGCATGCATAATATCCTGTCGCTAACCAATCTACCAATAGTCGATTGCCTGAAAGTCGGCGTTCCCATGGATATGGGCGCTCCGATATCGGTGGCTTATTACATTGCCGCGGTGATTATGGCCATCTGGCTGATTTTGATCTGCGGCTTGGCCGTATCTTATGTAATTTCCTATTCGCTCTCGGCTAATACCATTATATATCTGCTGCTCAGGAAACAAGTCGACGAAATAGATATGAAAGAGGTTTACGAAGAAGAAACGGAAGAGCTCATGACTGGTAATATCCCGGTTGCGCCGCCGTCGGCTTCGGATAAGCCTGATGATAAGCCCAAAATCAATTAACATAGAAGGATAAATTTATGAGTCGGGTTTGCGACATTTGCGGCAAAAGACCGTCCACAGGCAATAAAATATCACGCCGCGGTATGGCTAAGAAAAAAGGCGGCGTGGGCAAAAAGGTTGGCGGTATTACCAGGCGCTGGTGGAAACCCAACCTTCAAAAGATCCGGGCAATGGTTGATGGCAAGCCAGCCAGAATCACTGTTTGTACTGGCTGTATGGGTGCAGGATTGGTAGTAAAACCCCCTATTCGGATTAAAGCGGAAAAAGGCTCTGTTTAAGATTTCCTACTTCTCATCCTTTTTCTGTCCAACAGGCCGGTTTTCCATACTTTCGGCATGGGGATTCAGTTGATGCGCCTTCTTAAATAACAACTCGCTTTGGCGAAGCATAACATCGGATTTTTCTAAAGCTCTAGATTTCTTATACATTTCGGAATGATCTTTAAAAAATATGCCCTGGTAGTAATAAAGATTGCTACTCATTCGGCTTAAGGTTATTGCTTGATCCAACAGCTTGATACAGATGAACTCATCAGGTTTTTGAGAACAAAGAGTTCTGTGATAAAACCAGGATAGCTCCAAGTATGGATCAACGGAATAAGGGTTAAGTTCCTTTGCCTTTTCCAGATTAGTCCGGCCCTTTTCCATAGAATCTAATCCACCGTCAGTCCGAACCAACCAGCGGCATTGATCTAAAAGCGTGTCGTACTCCATTAACCGCGGGCAGATTGACCAACTCAAAAATAAAATACTGCCTAATAAAATAATTATTAATGTCAGATGAATAAATGCATAGCGAGTAGTAACTGTCGTACTGGTTTTTTCTGATTTATTCCCTGCATTTTCTGTGCCAATGGGAAGATTTATACCATCCCTGAGGCTTAAAGATACAATTAGCCCCGCAACCAACCACGCGCTCATGGACAGCCCCTGGGAATAGAAATTAAAATCAACCATGCTGTGAAGCAGGAATCCGGCCAGCCCGCAGATCAACCCTATCAAAAGAGTTCGGTTTAATGAATAGATCTGTCCTTTGATAACCCGGAACAAACCAAGAAAAAGAATGCCGCCGAAAACAGCTACGAATACAACCAGCCCGATAATACCAGTCTCTGCGCCAATCTGGAGAAAATCGTTGTGAGCCTTCTGGGTAATCCCCGTATTTGCCTCTCGATATATCAAGTAATGATCAACAAACTGGTTTAATCCGACCCCAAAGGGATGATGTTTTATTATCTCAGCCGCACCCCGCCAATAACCGTAGCGAATATTTAGCGAATCTGAAATACTATTGAGCGAATCAGGAACGTTTTTAGCCGTCAGAATATAAAGAAATACCACTCCGGATAAAACAGCACCGGCAATACTCACGGCGATTACCGCAGTTTTTGCCGGGCGCACGAAACGATGCCAATTTTTCAAGACAAAAAATAGTATTAAGGCAAACCCCGCGGCCACCCAAGCGCCTTTTGCACCAGTTGACCATAGGACATAAACCATTACCGCTAAAACCCCCGATATAATGAGGTTTAATAACGTTGCAAATCTGGTGAAAATATTTCTCGATAATAAACTTAAAATTATCGGGATAACCAGGACTAAAAAACCGCCTAACGAGTTCTGGTAAATAAAAGTGGCAAAAGGCTCATTGGCATTAAGTCTGGTTAGAAAATTATTCCTAAATTCCGCCGGAACAAAATCCAGGAGATGCGGGTCCTGGCTAACCGCCTGGCGGACCGACTCCAACCCCCAGAGGTGCTGGTACAAGCCGTAAAACGATATCAAAACAGCCGAGCCCGCAAACACACTAATAAACAAGTATGGTTTATTAAGGCTAACTATCAGGTAAAATAGAACAATATCTGTTAACCAGGCAAATCCATACGGAAGAGCCCCGAATTTATAAGGCGCAATGAAAAATGAATATACAACCAAGCATCCGAATATTGCCGGTAACAGTAATATAAACCTTCGGGCCGCTGCAACTATATCAGGTTTGCGGACCAGGCGTAAAAGCAATGCCATCCAAACCAATAGACCAATTGCTATGTTTAGTCCGATTCCGTCCGTTGAGCCGGAAATCAAAAGCCTTAAAACTACAGCCGCGATAATTAAGAATATCTCAAAGGAAAGAATCATTAAGGCATTATTTCTAAAATCAGGTAATAGTCAATATAATTAATGCCATCAAGAGTAACACTGCGTAGTGGTAGGAAAAAGTATTTAAAGGGCTTATCCTGGAACAAAGCCTTGCTTATGTAACATGAAGTGCCGACAAACTTATTAAGAATATATCCCGCGTAATAAGGTGCCTGCGCTTTGGATTGCGTCACAAATGATAGCAATCAGGGATGAATGATTCTAATTTTGTCGCCCGTCTATTATTTAACCTTCTTTTGCCATTTATCTATCAACTTTTGCATCTTTTGTCCTATCGGATCATTCAGCGCAAATCGCAGAAATATCTCACCGTCCGCTATGGCTGACTTAAAATCACCCTTGCTGGCATAAGCTTCGCTTCTGCTCCCATATGCTTCGGCACATCTCGGGGTCCAACCTGATTGATTCGCTATAATCTGCTATGGCCTTGTCTAATTCTCCTTTTTTCTTATAAGCAGCGCCTCGATTGCAGTATGCATTGGCAAATCCGGGATTAAGCCTGATGGCTTCGTTAAAATCGATCATTGCCTTATCTGTTTCGCCTTTATTTTGGTAGGCATACTAATTATATTCAAATAAAAACAACCGCATTGTCAATTAAATCTTCGCCGAAGGACATTGCGTCCCGTCTTAAAACAGAAGAATCGGTTTAAATCAGTATATTTCGAACAGGTGGAGATATCCTTAAAATCAATTTTCGCTTACTGTTTTTTACGCTTTTATCATTACTAACAACATCTTAAATCTGGTTATTGATTTAAGCGCATGGGTTTTGTTCGCTGGTAGTATAATCATCTGGCCTTTCCCCAGTCTGAATGGCCTATCTGAAATGGTTATCCTAACCGTGCCGTCAAGTATATAGACCAAGGCGTCAAACGGAGCGGTATGCTCGCTCAAGCCCTGGCCTTTGTCAAAAGCAAAGATAGTCACGGTGCCGGCTGGTTTGGTTATAATAGCCCGGCTGACCACGGCACCGGTTTGGTAATTCAGTAACGCGTTTAGGCCGCTGATCTTGCCGATAATATTATCGGTATTGCCACTTTTCATTTCTTTATGGCCTGAACTTTAACCGCAATGTCGCCGGGGTTCTGGGCGAATTCCATCATGGTCTGGTAGGATATTTTTTTCTGGATAAACAGGTTGTACAAAAAGTCGTCTAACAGAACCATGCCTTGCTTGGTTCCGGTCTGGATAGCCGAGATAATCTTATGGGTTTCGTTCTCACGAATAAGGTGCTCTACGGCCGGGGTAATAATCATTATTTCGTAAGCGGCGATGACGCCGGGCATATCGGACCTGGGCATAAGAACCTGCGAAATAACAGCCAGAAGGGCCGATGCCAATTGGGTCCGTATTTGTTCCTGCTGTTCCTTGGGAAAAATATTTACTACACGGTTAACGGTCCGTGTCGCGCCGGTGGTATGCAGGGTGCCGAATACCAAGTGGCCGGTTTCGGCCGCGGTGATAGCAGTCGAAATAGTTTCCAGGTCGCGCATTTCTCCGACCAGAATCACGTCCGGGTCCATACGCAAAGACTTTACGATTGCTTCGGCAAACGAGCCGATATCGGCATGCACCTCACGCTGGGTTATTATAGATTTCTTGTGCTCGTGGTAATATTCTATCGGATCTTCGACCGTGATAACGTGGCAATCCATGTTGGTATTAATATAATCTATCATAGCGGCCAAGGATGTGGTTTTACCGGAACCAGTGGGGCCGGTAACCAGTATCAACCCGCGGGGACGGTTCATTAAGGCCTTGACGGTTTCGGCCGGCAGCCCTAATTCCTCAATACTCCTGAGTTTGTTGGGTATCTGGCGCAAAGTTATGCCAATATTGCCTTTTTGGGTAAAAACAGCAACCCTGAAGCGGGCTTTTTTCTCATAAGCGAATCCAAAATCACAACCGCCTTTTTCCTTAATTTCTATCTGATGGCGCTCCGAGGTGATAGATTTCATAAATGCTATCGTGTCATCTTTAGTCAACATAGGAATACTAAGCTGCCTTAACCGGCCGTGAAGCCTGATAACCGGAGGCAACCCAACGGCCAGGTGCAAATCCGAAGCCCCTTTTTCCACCACCACATCAAGAAGTTTATTTAATTCTATGGTCATTATCCACTCCTTTTTATTGACAATAAAATGAAACAGAGCTGTTGAACCGCGCCCCGCCGGATCCCGCTTATTGCGGGAAATACAACGCAAATTAATAAGAAATATCTTCGCGTTTGGTCATCAGGAGTATCTCTTCCGTGGAAGTCAATCCATCAAGAATCTTTCTGACGCCGTCTTCGAGGAGCGTAACCATACCGGTTAATTTTGCCTGTTCAAAGACTTTTGATGTTGAGGAACGCTTGAAAATTAAATCTCTTATGGCCGAATTGATTTCCAAAAGTTCATAAATCCCTTTTCTGCCTTTGTAGCCGGTGTTATTGCATTCAGCGCAACCAACCGCTTTGTATATGGTATGTTTTTGTATATCCTTAGGTTTTAAGCTGAGGGCGCCAAGCACGCCTTCGCTGGGTTCGTCCGGCTGCTTGCATTTTGGGCAAAGCAACCTGACCAGGCGCTGAGCCATTATCGCCTGGACGGCCGAGGCAACCAGAAACGGCTTGGTGCCCATATCCAGAAGCCGGGTCACTGCCGAGCAGGCGTCGTTAGTATGAAGCGTGCTGAATACCAAGTGGCCGGTCAGTGCGGCCTGAATAGCGGTTTCGGCTGTTTCCATATCGCGGATTTCGCCGACCAGTATGATATTAGGCGCCTGCCTGAGCATCGACCTGATGATTGACGCAAAAGTAAGCCCGATGTCCTTGCGAACCTGTGATTGGTTAATGCCCGGCATAACGTATTCGACCGGGTCTTCGGCCGTGATTATCTTGACATTGGGCTTGTTAAGTTCCTTAAGCGCCGCATAAAGGGTCGTGGTTTTGCCGGAACCGGTCGGCCCGGTAATAAGAAACACGCCGCTGGGTTTTTTAATTATGGATTTAAACCTGGCATAGTCGTCAGGATGGAAACCAAGGCTTTCCAGCGTTATCACGGATTGTTTTTCCAGCAACCTGAGAACAATGCTTTCGCCGTGCGTAGACGGCAGCGCCGAGGCGCGGATATCAAATTCTCGGCCGTCAACCAAGATAGGAATGCGGCCATCCTGAGGCTTGCGCTTTTCGGCAATATCCATTCCGGCCATAAGCTTAATGCGCGAAAGAACCGGCGCCTGGAGCCGTTTGGGCAGGGTTTCTATCTCACGGCAAATACCGTCGATGCGGTAACGAACCCGAACAGTTTTCTCCATTGCCTCGATATGAATATCGCTGGCTCTGGTCCTGACGGCTTCGGCAACGAAAGTGTTAACCAGTTTGATTACCGGCGCGTCATCGGACGACATGTCAGACCGCTC
>JAZDFB010000044.1:0-16316 GCA_043808305.1 Planctomycetota bacterium
CTCGTTTTGGGATAACGGCAGGAGATTTACACACCCCGTCCTTTCGGGACACCCCTCTCAAGAGGGGATTCTTCCTAAAAAGTCCCCTCTAAAAAGAGGGGGCAGGGGGTGTGTTCCTTACGTAAACCTTTTAGAGGGATATATCAGCCCGTATCCGTCATATGAATTACGGAAAAGGATAGACAAAATTGCTTGAAGTCCTTATAATACAAGGGAAAGAAACGATTTGATAACCTAAAAAGGAGATAACCCTATGGGTGAAAAGAAAAAGCACTATTTTCGGCTCAGTTTTACTGATAAGTTGAAGGTGTTTTTGAAAGGTTCCGAGGTAACTTCTGATGGTGGCTTAATTGCAGTTAGAGAACTTGACGAGCGTTTAGGACTCACGGCTCTGGCTGAAGAATTTCTATCTGACACCAGATACGGGCGAAATATTCAACACGAGTTGGCCGAATTATTAAGACAATCCGTTTACAGCCGTCTAGCTGGTTACGAGGATGTTAATGATGCCGAGAAATTACGCAATGACCCGGCTTTAAGGGCGATTTTAAGCGAGCGTGCCTTAAAGAAAGGCGGTGCGGCTGAAAAGACGGTCGGGCGATTTGAAACCGAGATACTCACCGAGGAAAACAATTTAACCAGAATGGATGAAATGTTATTCAAGTGGATAGAAAAAGTTGATAAAGCGCGAGCGGTTAAAACAATCATTCTTGATTTAGATTCCTCCGAGAGTCCGGTTTTCGGAGACCAAGAAGGTTCCGCATACAATGGTTATTTTAAGAGCAAATGCTATCACCCGCTTTTCTGTTTCAATGAGCATGGAGATTGCCTCAAGGTGAAACTAAGGCCGGGCAATGTGTATAGTTCAGTGGGCTGTCTGGAGTTTGTTGAACCAATCCTGCGTTATTATGTGGCTAAGGGCTTCAAGGTAAAACTCCGGGGCGACGCCGCTTTTGCTGAGCCCGGATTAATGAGGTTGTGTGAAGAACTCAGGATAGAATATGCCTTCAGGATTAAGGAAAATAGCCGTTTAGAAGCAATGATAACCAGTTTGACTAAATCAATCAAGAAAGACAAAGAAAAAGTTGTTACGGTATATAAGGATTTTCTCTACCAAGCGGGAAGTTGGAATAAACCCAGAAGGATTATCGCAAAGATAGAGCAGTATCCAAACGAATTATTTCCGCGAGTCGGTTTTATCGTAACCAGTTTGAAATGGTGTGATAAGAAGGTAGTAAAATTCTATAACAAACGAGGCACCTGTGAGCAATGGATTAAAGAAGGCAAGTATGCTCTGAATTGGACTCGGTTATCCTGCCATAGATTTGTGGAGAACGAAGCAAGATTGAAACTATTCATTATGGCTTATAACTTAGGGAATTTCTTGAGGACACTGGTGTTGCCAGAGGGGATAAAACACTGGTCATTAAGAAGCATTCAGTTGAAGTTAATTAAGATTGGCGGACGGTTAATCAAGCACGCCCGATATTACTGCCTGTTATTAGCCGAGACGGTGATTAACGGCAAGATATTTTCTAGTTTACTTGCGAATATCAAATGCTTATGTCCCGCATCCGGGTGAAAGGGGGTGATAAGTTTTTAGAAGTATTGAAAAGATACGGAAGAACTGTTGTCCAAAAAGGCAAAAGCCATTCCGGTTGGACAAAAAGTTTCCGAGAGCAGACGCTATTTGGAAAAATCTCCAGAAATTTGAATATATTGCTTGACTTACAAATGTTTTTACCTATAATAACCTTGTATAAACAGTAAAATAGGATCCGTCAGTTTGATATGACGGATCCCGATTAACATAAATAGTAAAGGAAAACTGCCATATAATTAAAACGCAAATCAAATGCTATTTGAAAGGAGATAAGTTGCGTTATGAAAAAGTATACAGCGGCCATTATGTTTTTCGTTCTGTTAGCAGGCTGTTCTTCGTCACTTGGATTCACAGGCTATGTTAAGATGCCGTTACCGACAACAGAGGTAACGAATCTTTCTGTAAATTTTACCGGCAGCCAAAATATCAAGCTTGGAGTGCAGGTTGAAACAGTCGGAAAAGATACGGTTGTGACGTGGTTTAAGAACGGCCGTAAATTTATTTTCAAAGACATGACCGGTTATACGGGCGAACTTCATATTGATTCGGCCTATCTCGAAATAGGCGATGTTAAGATTTTTATTGACGAGCGATGGCTTAAAGTTGAAGCGCCCTCATATAAAATTTCCCAGGAACTCACCGGGTTTTATGAGGAAGGGAAAAATCTTATTATTACTCCTGGCGGTGTAAAAGCAGAAGATTAATCTATCCCTTTAGCTTAGACATGCCGGAACGGCACAAGTTCACCGCTTAGCCATTTTTCCATTAGAGATATATTCTTCTTTACCGACATTTCCAGTTAAAAATCTGCTAAAAATCTTATAATTAAATGAACTAATTGACTTATTTTACGTTTAATATAGTAGGGGCGTATGCCCGGAAAGGCTTATATTATATGGCTTTGAGAGCAACCCCGTGCGGTAAGCGCAGGGGCAAGTGCCCGTAAGCTCTCTATGTTCGCACTGGCACTAAGCTTTTTTCACGGAATTCTCGGATTTTTGCAGTAAAACGGGCTCGAAAGTCATATATATATTAGAGGGGAGAATATAGTATATAGTAGGTAGTATGTCCCAAGGCTACGCTTGGGATAAGGTGCCGGGTAACTCGTTGCACTCGAACCGGCACTAATAGGTAGTATGTAGGGTGGAGAGATTTAAGGCTGACGGAGTGACAGGGCCGCAAAACGCCCCTGAAACCGCGGCCTTTTGGAAGAGGCCCTTTGAGGCCGGCCTTCCGTAAAAGGTGGCGCTTTCTAATGTTATACTGTAGAAGATGACAATACAGGGGACCCGGAAGAGCGAAAGAACCGCTCTGAGGAAGATACCCGCACCCGACCGGAAAACAGCCCTGGCAGGGATGCTACATATAAAAAACGGAAATACAACTCCGGGCATTCCGGCCAATCTGAAAATGACGACTATTCCGACCAGGACCGTTTTGATAACCGGGTCTACCACGGCCACGGCGATATCCCGTCCAAAAAGGCTCCGCACGGTATCAGGAGCATTATTGCCTTTATCAACCGCCTGATTTCACCGCCCTTTGAGGAAGACCTCTACATCATCTACGCCTATTACAACTGCCGTTCGGGGCGCGACATCTGCCGCCGGTATAAGCTCAAACCCGCCAAGGTCGCATCGGTTCTGGTCAAACTGCGCCGGGAGTACGCCCAACTGGAGCATCATACCGAAGACGGCGCACAGCCGTTCACCACCCGCGAGATAATTGCCCTGGTCAGCCTGATATGCTATCAGGTTCAGTGCCGGGCCAAGCTCCGCCGGCTGGTCCAGGCCTATGACGATATCCAGGCCGACTACAAAGAGATATGCGCCAAATACCGGGTGCCGGTCTCGTCATACTACTATTACCTTGACCGTTATATTACCCGCCCGTATCTGGACATCTGCGCCAAGAGAAAGACGGCGTGATTGTCAGGTGTTCTTTTTCTTATTGATAACGAAGGCGTTCAGGAACTTAACTGCCCATTTCTTTTCCGGAAGTGATAGCCACTCGCAAAACGGTTCTTCCTTGGTCCCGTACGATATTATTGGTTTTGACACGGACTCAAGCTCACCGATCATTCCGCCTTCAGGGGCAAATGAAGACATGCTTGTTGAAAGATAACTATGTATCCTTACGTTGTTAATATCAGCGTATTTTATGGTTATTTCCTTAGGGCCAACGGGCTTTTGTTTGCGAATGATTAGATAATCACTTCCTAATTTTATGATTTGTGTTTCATTTATGGCGTTAATACGCCTTACGATTATCACAGAAATAACAATACACCAAGGAATAGCAACCAGTCCCACAATCGGCTTTTCTAAAATAGCCACTAAGATTAACAGGGTAGCCGGTAGTATTCCCCAAATAAACAAGAGTATTGTCCGTAAAATATCAGCCGGTTTAACCCCTCTTTTTGGTATAATTATCTCTATAAATGACTCGTTGGGTTTATTGATTTTTATTGCACTACCATCGGGCGGGCAGAGGTCCTTTTCGGTGAGGGGTTCAGTTAATTCATTCGCCGCATAGGTTTTATCGCAGTTGGTGCATTTGGCGGTATTGTTCGGGATGCTGATTGATTCCTCTTTGATTATATTACTGCAATTTGGGCAAAGCAGTTGCATTTCTATTGCCTTTCGTTTGATTTTTCTTCAGCCTGCGCGTGTTTTATCATTTTCTGGACGTCTTCGTTTGCATTAATTTCCATCAAGTGGACATTGGGATGTTCGTTGCGGAACACCCTGAATACCTCGTCGGCGAATGCCTGCCCGATGCTTTTGATGCCTTTGAAATCCAGCATTACTTCCCTGAACTTTTCAAAACGGGCAATCAAGCGCCTGGCCTGGGAGCGTGAAATCAGCAGTTCACCTTCGTATTGCATTAGTTCCACCGGCACAATGGTTTTTGAAAAGCCACCCTCATCGATTGATGTATATTGGTCAAAAATACTTACGGTAGTTGTTGTGGAATCTCTGTTAATAATCATGTTAACGCTTGTGCCGGAATCAGGGCCTTTTTTTCTCTCGAAAAGCCAGTCGGAGCCTTGGTCCCGTAAAAAACATACCGACCCGGATAGAATTGCAAATTCATCAAACATCCTGGATGCAAAAAATATTCCTTGTCCGGTATGGTGTTCGGGGTCAGACGTAAGTTTGCCTTTGGCTAATTCCAAAATTGCATCATGGGGATTATTTAGGTTAAAATCTTTTTGTATCTTGTTAAAAATTCCTATTCCGCTGTCAATTATCCAGAATTTAATCTTCAAGGCGTCATAAGTTACTGTAAGCTGGACATCTTTTGATTGCGAGTGAAATATTACGTTATTAAGCATCTCCTGAAAGCCATAGGCGCAGATGCCAAAAATATTTTCTTTCAGAATCGGCAGGACAGGCCTGATTTTATCCGCCCAGACCCGATGCTCCTCCATATCAGGTGTAACCGGCAATTTAAAAGTATGTTCGGTCTCTTTTAATTTATACTTTGTGCTTTTCCGGACGCCTTCGAATTCAAGGATATTTTCGGCAGTCAGTTTTTTTATGTGATAATTTACCCCCTGCCTGCTTATCCCGAACTTTTCGGCAGTAATCTTGCCAATGTCGTTAGGATGCTCAATAACATTGTTAATTATAAACTGCTTTATGGCTTCGTGTTTCTCTTTATTTAGACTCATATCTTAATCCTTTCTGCGCTTATAAGTAACATATCTAAAAGTTTTGTCAACATATTTATATCTTTTGTCAATATAAATTCTGGTTTTGTCAACATAATATTCCCAGACACCTCCTGTATTCCTTTTCCCCAATGGCGGTATTCCTCTTGGCCGGAGGGGATAATAGGCCGAGCAAGAGGGGTTAATACCTTGTCCAGCCGGGTGTTATCCGATTATTCAGGGGGTATATGACCATTTCATCCGGGGTATAATTCCTGACCCCGACGGGGTTATCAGGATTACCCAGCGGTAATAATGCCCTTAGATAATGGGGTTATATCAGGCGCCTATAGGGATTATTCCACCTTCCCGACCGGGTTATTGCCCGACCATACCCCCCACCCCCCACTACCATAGCCCATCCTGTCCCATTCCAAAACGGCCGAATTTGGCCAAAACCCTAAAGCCATATCTCCTTACAAATATTGAATTTATAAAAAATAGCCGTTTTCGCCATTCCAATAGGCTGGAATACCTCCCTATATAGTGGAAGGGCAAAAGAGACCTTTCCAGTCCCGCGAAATACGCGGGATCTAAGACCCAGTAAGGCCCTCCCGACGGTCATCGGGATTGCTAACTGGCTCTAAGAGAGGCGAGTTATGAACCACAGATTTCACAGATTGATGCACGGGGATGGACGCAGATGGATTATTTGGTTCTTGGCTATCGGCTATATTATTGCGTGTCTGCAGTGCTACAATAATGCCATACCTCAACAATGCAACCCTGAAATAATGGTTATAGACCTAACAAAGCAACTGCCAAACAATCCTTACCAAACCGAATATGAGAAAATGTTTTATCCCACGGTCCGGATAAGCACCGGAAACGCCACCGGCTCCGGCGTTATAATCAGCCACAGAGGCTCAGAGGACACAGAGGCCACCGTATATATACTTTCCGCTGGGCACGTTGTCGGGGATAATTCCACCGTAACCGTAGAATTCTTTTACCCGGAGAATATAAAAATAGAAGCAACCATTCTTCTAACGGATACAACCAAAGATTTAGCGTTGCTCCGTGGTCTCTGTGGCTCTGTGGCAAAGGCAACTCTTGTTCCTAAGGATTACACGCCGTACCTCTTCCATCCGGTCTATGCCGTGGGATGCTCACTCGGTCTAAAGATACGCCCATCATCAGGTATTATCTCTGTTATTGAACCGTCCTATTGGGGTATCTCGGCTCCGATTTTACCCGGCAATTCCGGAGGACCCGTATTCGATGGGAAAACATACGAGGTGATAGGAATTGCGGTTTGGGTCAATGTGCATAACGGACAACTTATTACAACCATGGCGGGAATCGTTCCAATACAATCAATATACGAATTCTTAGACAGCCACAGAGGCACCAAGACACAAAGATAAATTATTCTTAGAGCCTTCGTGTCTTAGTGGCAAAGGAGGGTATGGATATGGAAAAGAGAAAACCAGATGAGGTGACGTCCTACGAGTTTCTGGCTGAGCATCTTTACGACTTTGCCAACAAGGGCGGATATGAAAAGGTTTTTAACCTGCTCAGGGGATTCAGGATTTTCAGGCCCTTTCACTCGCTCCGGCACCTGATTGTCTTCGTGCAGACGGACGGCAAGCGGATTAAGGGCGATTTGTGTTTCGGACTGGTTGCCCTGTGGCAGCGTTACTCGGATGCGGAACTGAGGCCGGCGCTGGTTACCACTCTGCTGGTCGTGCTCTGGCAAAACCTGAGCGATGCCTACGAGCGTTACGCCGAGCTGACCGGCCAGATATTCGCCGGCAATGACCGGCTTAACCCGGAAATCTTCGGCGAAATATATTGGGCCGTCTTTGAATTCCTCCAGTCCGCGGACCTGCTGAAACTGCAAAAACCCGGGGCGCTCATACAGTCGCTGACGATGAGCATCAACCACAAACTCAACCGCCTGATGGAAACGGAATACTTCGAAAGCACGGACGGACATCAGGATACGTAATCTCATCGCAAAGAACGCTGAGAGCGCAAAGAATTAATAATTAGTTTATCTCCGCGGCCTTCGCGGGGAGAAAGGACGGTTTGTATGTTCAGAATGATGTCGGGATTCTGGAGAAGGATAATCGAGGTGATTGTCGAAGTCATTTTGGATTATTTGGAGAAGAAAAAGAATAAGTAGTCAGATCGGAGTCCTTGCTCTTTGAGAGCTCCAGAGAGTCGGACGGCCGTTGAACATAAGACCTATAAGTAAAAAGATTAATCGGTTCAATCCGCTTAATCCGCTTACTGAAAGGCTGATTGGAGGTGATTAACATGGCATTCAACAAGAAGTTTGAACTACGGCTGTATGTGCCGGTGCACAGTGAGGTTGCAGGCGATATGCCGGATAAGTGGTACAGGGGATTAAGCAATAACGCCCAGTTGATAAAGGACCGGCTTCTGGAAAAGATTCCGGATGAAGCGGCCTTTATGCGGATTATTGTCGACCCGTCCACTAACGGCTTTGCCAACTTCATCAACCCGGCATTCAAGTCCAAGCGCGGGGCTAACGCCAACATCATCAGGGCGACCAAGTTTGAGAACCTGAGCACGATGTTTGCCGAATGGTACCGGCGGATAGGAAAGGTGTACGCCAATAACGCGGCGCTTTTCAATAGCGCCATAGCCGACGCCAAGGATTGGGTGGCCGAACGCCTCGGAGCCAAGGTTCTGCGATTCACGGGCGACAAGATCCGCGGACGCGGGCCGGCTCCACTGGCAACGCTCTATATGGCCGGTGACCTGAGGGCTACCATCTGGGGCGGCCAGGGCGACACCAAGGAAGGCGCGCCTTACGACATCTCCAGAGACAATGAAGGCTCTACCTTCAAGGCGGCGCTTCAGCAGAGGTTGGTTCAAAGCGGGATGCGGATTGTCAACACCAAGTTTGACACCGACGTCATCACCGCCGAGAACACGACCAACGCTTCGGTCCTGAACGGACAGCGTGACACGGCCAAGTGCGACGAGTTTGTACTGACCACGGGTGTGGAAGATTGCTTCTGCCTGTGGGAGGTGGATATCGAAGGCCGGCTGAACCTGCATGTGCAGGTGGGGGTCACTGTACCTTAAACGGGAACCACGGATTAACACAGATGAACACGGAGGGCGTACGACTCTGTGTTCTCTGTGCCTCTGTGGCAAGATTAATTAAGCATAGATAAACACAGAAAGGATGGGTACGAATATGGCATATAGACGCAGATATTTTTCAGACGGGCAGGTGACAACTCCCCAGATTATCGAGGGCGCGATAACCGAGGACAAACTGGCCCCGGATGCGGTGACTTCGCCTAAGATTAAGGATGCAACGATTCAAACCGAGGATATTGCTGACAAGGCCGTTACCCTTGCCAAGCTGGGTAATGACGTCCCGGCGGTGGGCATTCCGGATAATTCCATCAGCGCGGCTAAGCTGGCCGATAACTCCGTTGAGAAACGGCATATCAAGTCGGCTTCGGTGGATACGGATGAATTGGCAAACGCCAGTATCACCACAGACAAGTTGCGGGATGCCAGCGTCACCCCGGCCAAGCTGTCGTTTGTTCCGGGCGGAATTACCAGGCCCATTTCACCACAGATAAACACGGATGAACTCGGTGATTTACAGGTTACCACGGAGAAAATCGTGGATAAGGCGATTAACACGGATAAGCTGGAGGGAAATGCCGTTACCGCTGATAAAATTGCTCCGAACTCCGTTACTCCGAACAAAGTGGATGCGGTCAACTCCCCGGCGGATGGGCAGGTACCGGCATATAATGCCGGAGTGGCGAGGTTCGAGTGGCGAGATGTAAGTGGCGGTGGCGGTTCAAAGCTGACACTTTTCCAATCCCATTTTATAATTTTATGGGAGCAGTCGAACACCAACATCGACCAGCTCATAGACCTGACGTCCTTTATCCCGGCAACGGCGACGGCGGTAATCGTGGAAATCCAGTTCAACGCGATGTCCGTACCTATAGGGTTGGAGCAGCAGTTGTGGGTCTACGGTCGGCGGGGCGGGGCGGATTGGGGCCAGAGCACGGTCCAGTTCATATGGCAGAACATCGCTAACCTCAATAACAACATCTATAAAGAAGCGACGATTGCCACGGATAGCGCACGGCAGATTAGGGTTATCGCCACGAAGAATGGACAATTTACATCAACGAACATATGGCTCAGAGGTTATGTGGAGTAAGTCTAAAGAGTCTAAGGAGTCTAAGGAGTCTAAGGAGTCTAAGGAGTCTAAAGAGTCTATGGAGTTTGAAGAACGCAAAGAAAATACATTCTATACTCTGGCAGTTTGAGTGTAACGAATTACCTGCCAGGTATACTGGGCTGGTACGCTGGCAGTTTAAGCGTTAGCGAATTACTGCCAGGTATACTCGGCTATAACGCTCCTTTGTCGCTAACAGCCCAAGTATAAGGAGGCCAGGAAGCCAAGAGTATAGTTCCTGGTCTCCTGGGTTCCTTATTTAATAGGGGCAGTCCCTAAAGGGAGGCAGTAGCTCTAATTCACTAACGTTCAAACTGCTGGAGTATAACTCGTTGCACTCGAACCGGCACTAATTGGCGCCGCCCTTGGGGCCAAGAGTGTCCGAGGTGTGACACCGACCCTAATAATTCACTTGACTTTTGACGTAGAATAGGTTATATTAATAGTAGATGAGGAATGAAAAAGAGTCGATATATGGCATATAACAGGTGTTGAAATAGTTGACAGCTCTTTTATAATCAGCTATTGTTAGCTTATCATCCTGGTGGGATTTTATATCTCATCAGCCCCGAACTCCTTGTGGGTTCGGGTTTTTTATTTATGGCGCCTCAAACAAACAGGGTCTGCTTTTTTATCGACGGGTTTAATCTTTATCATGCATTGGAAAGCAATTCTTCCTATCACAAGTATAAATGGCTGAATCTTGCGGCTCTGGCTAAATGCTTTGTGAGTTCCCGCGACCGGATAGTTGATGTTCTTTATTTTACGGCCTATACGCCCTGGAATAACGATAAATTAGCCCGGCATCAATTGTATGTTAAGGCGCTGCAGTTTGCCGATGTGAAAGTGGTGTTGGGTGCGTTCAGGCGCGTAGACCAAATCTGCCAGCTTTGCCATAAAACCTACCAGACTTTCCGGGAAAAACGCACCGATGTCAATATCGCCGTAAGGTTATTCCAAACGGCTGTCAGTGATATATGGGATACAGCAATGATTATCTCCGGTGACAGCGATTTGATTCCGGCTATAGAAGGCGTCAAAAAGGCGTTCCCGGCAAAAAGGATAGGCATCCTTATACCTACCAGCCGGCGCGCGGAAGAGTTAAAGCAGGCCGCGGATTTTCACAGTAAGATAAAACCAAAGCACCTGGAAACCTGCCAGTTTGCCGAGACCATAACCCTGGATAAAGGAAACGTTCTGTCGCGCCCGGCTTCCTGGAAATAAACCACTTCTTTCGCTGCCTCCACTCGGACCTTAATTCATCGGCATGCGGCTACTCCCGACGGAATAGTCTTTGTCCCGTCAAGCTGCGCTTGCGGGATCTAAGTGCCTCTACGTCTCTTCGTTCCTAGTGGCACTAAGAGAATCCTGATTTTCTTGACTCGAGCAGGTTTTTGAGTAAGAAATATGAATATTATGTCAAACGAGATGTTTTATTCACAGACGCACGAGTGGGCCAGGGTCGAGGGCGATGTTGTGACCGTCGGGATTACGCCGTTCGCGGCGGAACACCTGAGCGACCTGATTTTTATCCAACTGCCCAAGGCGGGCGGCCAGGTGAAACAGGCCGCGCCGTTCGCGGAAATAGAATCGGTCAAAACGGTCAGCGATATCAACAGCCCTATCAGCGGCCAGATTGCCGAGGTCAACGACGCGGTGGCCGGCAACCTTAACGCCATCAGCACCGACGCGCTGGGGACCGGCTGGCTGATTAAGGTCAAGATGTCCAGCCCGGATGAGCTGAAAAAGCTTATCGCCGCCGACGCCTATAAGAAACTCTGCGATTCTGAAAGTCATTAGAAACCACGGATAAACGCGGATAGACACCGATAAGGTCTGTGTCAATCTGTGTAATCTGTGGCCGGGTATTTATGCCTTATATTCCTCATACGCCCTCGGATATCGAGGAGATGTTAAATGCCATCGGGGCGAAATCGGTGGATGAGCTGTTCAGCTGTATCCCGGAAAAGGTCCGGCTGAAACAGCCGCTGAAATTGCCCAAAGCCGTTTCCGAGACGGAAATAACCCGCGAGCTGACCGATATGGCCCGCTGTAACCGGGGGGCGCATACGATGCCGTCTTTCCTGGGCGCCGGGTGCTATAACCATTTCATTCCCAAGGTGGTGGACCACCTGGCCGGACGGAGCGAGTTCTATACGGCTTACACGCCTTACCAGCCGGAGATGAGCCAGGGGATTCTGCAGTCGTTCTTTGAATACCAGACGATGATGTGCGAGCTGACCGGCCTGGACGTTTCCAATGCCTCGCTCTACGACGGGGCTACGGCCGCGGCCGAGGCGGCCCTGATGTCGCTGGCCGTTACCAACCGGAATAAAATAGTCATTTCCCAGACCGTGCACCCGGAATACCGCCAGGTGCTTAAGACCTATCTGCACGACCTGAGCAAGGCGGCCGGCCTTATAGAAATCGAATTCAAGGACGGGGTGACTGATATCGCGGCGCTTAAGGAATCGGTTGACGCCGACACGGCCTGCGTGATATTCCAGACGCCGAATTTCTTCGGGGCAATTGAGCCGGCCGATGAAATCTGCGCTATCATACATAATGTCCAGGGGCTGGCGGTCAGTTGCGTCAACCCGGTATCGCTGGCGATTCTGAAGCCGCCGGCCGGATACGGGGCCGATATCGCCATCGGAGACGGGCAGGCGCTGGGCAATACCATGTCATTCGGCGGGCCGCACCTGGGTTTTATGGTTGTCAAGAAGGATTTCGTGCGCAAGATGCCGGGCCGGATAGTCGGCGAGACGGCCGATACCGAGGGTAAGCGCGGATACGTCCTGACCCTGTCCACGCGCGAACAGCATATCCGCCGGGCAAAGGCAACCTCCAATATATGTTCCAATGAAGGATTGCTGGCGCTGAGGGCGGCCATCCATATGTCGGCGCTGGGCAAGCAGGGTATGCGCGAAGTGGCCGAGCAGTGCCTGCAAAAGGCGCATTACTTAGCATCAGAAATTGTTAAGAAATCGGGATATAAGCTGTTGTTCAAGTCGCCGTTCTTTAACGAGTTCGCGGTCCAGTGCCCCAAACCGGCGGCTGAAATCAATAAGAAGTTGTTGGAGAACGGCATCATCGGCGGGCTGGATTTGGGCAGGTTCTATCCGGGTCTCCGGAACGGGATGCTTGTGGCCGTGACCGAGATGAATACGAAAGAGGAAATGGATAGCTTTGTAAGAAGTATGTAGAATCTATATTCTACCTGCTACCTACTGATAGATTATGGACTTAATATTTGAACAATCTAAGCCGGGCCGTAAGGCGTATACCCTGCCGGAGTTGGATGTGCCGGCACAGGATATAAGCAAGCTCATCCCGGCGCAATACCTGCGCGCCGGCCAGCCCACCTTACCCGAGGTGGATGAGCTGACCCTGGTGCGGCATTATACGGCGCTTTCGCGGCGGAACATCGGCGTGGATAATGTCTTTTATCCGCTGGGTTCCTGCACCATGAAATATAATCCCAAGATAAACGAATCACTGGCCGGGTTGGACGGGTTTAACCGGGTGCATCCATACCAGCCGGCGGAAACGGTCCAGGGGATGCTGGAGCTGATATATAATTTGGGCGAATACCTCAAAGAGGTGTCCGGCCTGCCCGGGATAACGCTGATGCCGTCGGCCGGGGCGCACGGCGAGTTCACAGGCATCAAGGTGATTAAGGCGTATCTGAGCGCCCGGGGCGATGCCAGGAAGCAGGTGCTGATACCGGATTCGGCGCACGGCACCAACCCGGCCAGCGTGGCTTTCAGCGGCTATGAACCGGTGGAAGTGAAGTCCGACGCGCACGGCAACGTGGATATCTCCGACCTTGAGGCCAAGATAAACAGCCAGACCGCGGCGATAATGCTGACCATTCCCAACACGCTCGGCTTGTTCGACGAGCATATCCTGAAGATTACGGATATTGTCCACAAGGCCGGGGCGTTTGTCTATATGGACGGCGCCAACCTGAACTCGATTATGGGCATCGTCAAGCCGGCCGATTTGGGCGTGGACGTGATGCATTTTAACCTGCACAAGACATTTTCAACCCCGCACGGCGGAGGCGGCCCGGGTTCGGGACCGGTTGCCGTTTCGGCCAAGCTGAAAGAATTTCTCCCGCCGCCATATGTGGTTAAGAACGGAGATAAATTCTCTTTATTGACCGATGCGCCGAACAAGGCGGTCGGAAGATTGAAAGGGTTCTACGGGCAGATTAATGTTTTGATTAAGGCCTATGTTTATGTCCGGATGATGGGCCCGGCCGGCATCAGGCAGGTTTCCGAGATGGCCGTGCTCAACGCTAATTACATCATGAGCCGGCTCAAGCAGGACTACCATATTTCCTACGACCGCTACTGCATGCACGAGTGCGTGCTGGACGGGACCAGGCAGCTGAAGCAATCCGGCGTGCGCACTTTGGATATTGCCAAACGGCTGATAGATTACGGTTACCATCCGCCGACCATATATTTTCCGTTGATTGTGCACGAGGCGATAATGATAGAGCCGACCGAGAGCGAGAGCAAGGAGACATTGGATAAGTTCATCATTGCCATGAAGCAGATAGCCGAGGAGTGCGAGAAGAATCCCAGCCTGGTCAAATCCGCACCCCAGACCACGCCGGTCAAGCGGCTGGACGAGGTCAAGGCCGCCAAGGAATTAGTGGTCAGGTTCACGCCGAAATAATAAGCCCTTGCCGGGATAATCCATTACTTGACAGTTCCGTTTCCTTTGATAAATAGGACATATATGCCAAAGAAAGTAGTCATCATCGGCGGCGGCACGGCCGGGGCTTCGGCGGCGCTGGCGGCGCGCAAGGCGGACCGCCAGGCATCCATAACGGTTCTGGCGCGCGAGGCATACCCGACTTATTCCCGTTGCGGGCTGCCGTTTGCCATCGGCGGCGTGATACCGGCACTGGAAAACCTTATTGTCTTCCCGGAAAAAGTATTTGCCGCCCAGAAGATAGA
Organism: Planctomycetota bacterium; assembly: GCA_043808305.1. Lineage (GTDB taxonomy): Bacteria > Planctomycetota > MHYJ01 > JACQXL01 > JACQXL01 > JBBAAP01. The sequence goes on from JAZDFB010000044.1 coordinate 14,481, forward strand.
GCTGAAACTCAATACCGAGGTGACCGGGCTCAACGCCCAAACCAAAGAAATCACCTATCGCCAGGCCGATAAAGACAGCATTATCAACTACGACGCGCTGGTCATTGCCAGCGGTTCCGTGCCGTCCGTGCCCGGGGCGCTATTGAAGGTTTTATCCGGCCGCAAGTATTTTGTCCTGCGCACCATAGACGATGCCCGGCGGATAATGTCGGCGGCGGAAAACGCCAAATCAGCCCTTGTCATCGGCGCCAGCTTTATCGGACTTGAGACGGCCGAGGCGCTTAAGGAAAAATATAAGCTGGATGTCACCCTGATTGAGCAATTCCGGGTGCTCTGGCGGATGCTTGATGTTGATACCAGCAAGATGGTGCGCGAACACCTTACGGCGCACGGCATCAATGTCAAAGAAAACGAAACGCTCAACGACCTGTTCGCTGTTCCGGAATCCGCTGTCATCATCGTCTCGGCCGGCATCAGGCCGGAGACCGGGATTTTTAAGGACGCCGGCGTTGAGATAGGTCCGTCCGGCGGTATCAGGACCAACGAATACCTGCAGACTAACTTCCCGGATATCTACACGGCTGGCGACTGCGCCGAGTCGTTATCCGGCGTGACCGGCGAACCGTTGCTGATAGGCCTGGGCACCATAGCCGCCCGCCAGGGCGTGGTTGCCGGGGCTAATGCCGCGCTTGCGCCTGACAGCACCGATGGTTTGTGTCCGCAGGGCGCCACCCCGCCGAAGTGGGACCGTAAAATCGCCCCGATTATCCTTAATTCTTCGGTCTTAAAACTCTTCGGCCGGGAAATCGGCAGCGCCGGATTCACCGAGGAATATTGTAGTAAAGCCGGTAAAATAAGCGCCATTTCCAGCCTTGTTAAATTCCCGTCCCTGCCGCATTATTACCCGGGCGGGAGCGATGTCCACGTCAAGCTTATTGCCGACAAATCCAGCGGCGCGGTTGTGGGCGGGCAGGTGATAGGCGAATCAGCCGTCGGCGCCAGAGTCAATATGCTTTCGCTGATAATAGAAAACCGGATGACCGTATCGAATATCCTGAGGAGCGATTTTTGCTATTCACCGCCGGTAGCCGATATCTGGGAGCCGATAACCATAACGGCGCAGGCATTGGAGCGGATAATAAAAGCTAAAAATATTTGATAATATCAGATTAGAAGTTACAATTAGAGCATATGGCATTTGATCAAAAGCGGTTCGGGGAGATTCTCAAGGATATGAAGCTGGTTACGCAGGCACAGCTGGAAGACGCCCTGAAGCAGAAGAAGGAAACGCCGGAGAAGAAGTTAGGGCAGATTCTGGTTGAAAAGGCCATAATAACCTCCGGCCAGCTTACGTCGGTTCTGTCCAAGCAGTCAGGCCTGAGATTTGTCCGGATATCTTCCGGCAACATACCTCCTGAAATAATAGAAAAAATCCCGGCAAATGTTGCGGTGGAATACAAGGTTGTTCCTATCAAGAAAGAAGGCAAGGTATTAACCATTGCCGTAATGGAACCGCTGGATATTTTTGCCCTGGATAACCTTCGTTTTACCCTTAACGCGGAAATTCAATGCGTTCTGGTTACGGAAGAAGAAATTAATTTTGCTCTTTCCAAGTATTATGCCAGAAGCGCGGATGATTTCGGCAAATTAGTAGGCGAGGCATCGGGCGAAGTTGAAGAGCGCGGGGAAAAAGAAGAGCGGTCTGACATGTCGTCCGATGACGCGCCGGTAATCAAACTGGTTAACACTTTCGTTGCCGAAGCCGTCAGGACCAGAGCCAGCGATATTCATATCGAGGCAATGGAGAAAACTGTTCGGGTTCGTTACCGCATCGAC
>JAZDFB010000045.1:0-2771 GCA_043808305.1 Planctomycetota bacterium
CCAACAGGCAGTGTTGGGATCCTCAGGTAAGATTCAATCTTCCCGGCGATTTCAATATTGCTCTTTAATGCTCTGGGTTTTTCCAACTCGTACATGGTAGTGCTCCTTTCCTTTTGTTAGTAAACGACATAATAAATAACACCTGCTTTTCATCACCCTATCTGCTTTGTCTTTCTTTGCTCAGCTAATTGAACGGCAATCTCGATTATCATATCTTCTTGTCCGCCCACCAGCTTGCGCCTGCCGCATTCCATAAGAATATCGACAATATCCACGCGGTATCGCTTAGCCGCCCTGATGGCATGCAGCGCGAAACTGCCATATACGCCTGCATATCCGATGGTTATGGCCGCCTTATCCTTGACGGGCTGTCTTGTTAACATGGGCGCCAGTACATCTTCCGCGACATCCATAATTCTGTATAAGTTTATATTTGTTTCATAACCGCATAAATTTAATACGGCTGTAAGAACTTCGATCGGGGTATTGCCCGCCCCGGCCCCTAATCCTCTTAGCGTGCCGTCAACCATAGATACCCCTTCTTCAACCGCCTCAATTGTGTTGGCTATCTCCAATCCCAGGTTGGCATGGGCATGAAAACCAAGAGGTATAGACAGTTGATCCAATAAAGGACTAATTCTTTTTTTTACACCCTCCGGCAATAAATGCCCGGAAGAATCCATTAAATAGATGCCGTCTGCACCGTAAGACTCCATTAACTTAGCCTGTTCCAGAAGTTTCTCCGCTTCCACCATATGGATCATCATCAATACCCCAAAAGTCTCCATCCCTAGGTTTTTACACAGCTTAATGTGTTGCGCCGTGATATCCGCTTCCGTACAGTGGGTCGCTATCCTGCAAACCTTAACCCCGCATGCGGCAGCCATTTTCAAGTCTTCCAAGGTTCCAATCCCAGGTAGCATGAGTATGCTTAGTTTTGTATTCTTAAGTTTTGCGGCGGCGGCCGTAATCCATTCCTTGTCGCTGGCCGCACCATAACCGTAATTAATAGACGACCCCCCCAACCCATCCCCGTGTGAAACCTCAAATATATCCACTCCGGCGGCTTCTATTCCTTCTGCAATAGCAGCCACTTGTTCGGGTTTAAACTGATGGGCCATAGCGTGCATGCCGTCACGGCATGTGGTGTCCAGTATACGAATTTTATTCGTTTCCCTGCGCATTAGCGTCTCCCTTCTTTAGCTGCCGCTTCTTTCGCAAATCTTTCCGCTACAGCAATGCCTGCCTGGGTAATAATATCCAAATTGCCGGCATATTTTGGCAGATAGTCTCCGGCTCCTTCAATTTCCACCATCACCGTAACCAGTTTCCTTTCAAAGTTAAATTGCGGTGACGTGGTCATTTCATAACCGGGGACATACGATTTGATCTTTTGAATTACATCCCTTATTGATTTTTCAATTTTAGGAGCATTCTCCTCGTTCAGCTCTTTCACAACGCAGAAAACTGTATTATGCATTTTGATAGGAGGTTCAGCCGGGTTTATGACAATAATGGCCTTGGCGGTTTTTGCTTTACCCAGTTTCACCATGCCTTTTCCCGTGATCTCGGTATACTCGTCGACATTGGCCCTGGTCCCCGGTCCTACCCCGCGGCTGGCGCTGGCATTGACAGCTTCGGCGTATTCCACATCCACTATGCGGCTAACTGCTGTAACAAGAGGGATCACCGCCTGCCCGCCACAGCTGATCAGATTTATATTATCGCTGTTCAGGTTTTCCTCCAGGTTAAATGCGGGTACTACCCATGTCCCGATTCCCGCCGGCGTCATATCAATAACCACTTTACCCAGTTTTTTTAAGATGGGAGCATGTTTAAGATGGGCTTTGGCAGTAGTCGCGTCAAAAACAATATCGCCTGCTTGAGGGTCTTCGATCAGCGCCTCTATTCCTTTGTCGGAAGTGGGTACACCCAGTTGTTTAGCCTTAATTAATCTTTCGGAATCCGAATTTAAACCGGTTAATAAACCCATTTTGAGAACCGGACTCTTAAAAACTTTATACATTAAATCCATTCCTATATTTCCCGAACCGATAATGACAACTTTCATTATTAACACTCCTTAACCGATGATTACACTTACCTCGCCTATACGATCAAAATTCGCCTGGACAACGTCGCCCTTGTCAATGGGAAACGCCCCAATTAGAGAGCCCGATATGACTATGTCTCCGGCTTTCAAAACCACGCCATATTCCAGCATTTTGTTGGCCAGCCAAGCCACCGAATTAAGGGGATTTCCCAGCACGGCAGCGCCTGTGGCCGTGGCGACGACTTCACCGTTTTTATAGGCCGTTACGCCTAAAACGCTGTAGTCTATTCCCAACGGATAACTGAGCTTTGAACCAAGTACGACACCCCAACAGGAAGCATTATCTGCTATGGTGTCTTGAATCTTGATGCTGTAGTTTTCAATCCTGCTGTCAATTATTTCCAGACAAGGCATTACTCCCTCCGTAGCCTGTAGTACTTGTAAGGCTGTTATATTGGGGCCAAGCAGATCCTGCTTTAAAATAAAGGCAATCTCCGCCTCAACCCTGGCCTGGATCATTTTATCTTTTTTAATAACACATCTATTGGGATAAACTAAATCTTCAAATATGGTTCCGTAGTCAGGTTCATTAACATTAAATAAGTCCTGCATGACCTTGCTTGTTAACCCAATTTTACGCCCGACGATCTTTTGCCCGGATTCCAAACGCTTCTTTGTTATGTACTGCTGAATTGCATACGCGTCATCAATAGTAATT
>JAZDFB010000046.1:0-30362 GCA_043808305.1 Planctomycetota bacterium
ATATTGGTCAGCCGGTATGACGGATGGAAGCGCGAAAAATGCACCGGCACGTCCGGCCCAAGATTAGCGCTAATCCATAAGCACATCTTGTTCAGTTCCTCGGCTGAATCATTCAGATTTGGTATCAACAGCACCACTATCTCAAACCAGATGCCGGTTTTCTTCAAAGTCAATAATGTATCCAGCACCGGCTGGAGCGTTCCGTTGCAGTATTTTTGATAGAACTCGTTGTTAAACGATTTCAGGTCTATCTTCACCGCCGATAGCTGGGTGCACAACTTCTTCAGCGGCCCTTCTTTAATGTAACCGTTGGACACCATTACCGGCCTGATATTATTCTTGCGGCATAGTTCGGCAATGTCATACATATACTCATAATAAACCGTCGGTTCGGCATAAGTAAAAGCTACCACGGACAGCTTATCCTTTTTTGCCATATCAATTATCTTATCAGGCGCCGTGTAAACCGACCGGATATCTTCCGGCTTAGCCTGGGAGATCTCCCAGTTCTGGCAGAACCTGCAGGCAAAATTACATCCGGCTGTGGAAAGTGACAGTGTTTTGGCGCCTGGCAGAAAATGGAAAAACGGCTTCTTTTCTATCGGGTCTGATAATGTTATGGCGCAAGGCTGGGAATAAGACAGGGCATAAAACGTGCCGTCCCGGTTCTCTTTATTGCCGCAGATGCCCCGCCCGCCCGGCTGGATGCGGCACTGCCTGGGACAGGTCAGGCATTCCACAACACTGTCTTCCAGCTTGTTATAGAAGCGAACTTCAACCGCAGATTTCACAGGTTGGGCTGGTTCACTCCAACTCAAGCGAGACAAAGTGCCCAAACACAGCGACCCGGCCCCAAACTTTAACAATTCCCGCCGGTTAAACTTATAACTCATAACTTATAATTTGTAACTCGGCATCATTCCCCGAAAACCTGCGCGGTATACACCAAGAATTCCATCCCTTTATCTTTATAGGCATCGGCATCCAGGCCGGCCTTCTGGCACAGGTATTCCAGCATGGTATCCCGGTCCCAGCCCTGCTCCGGCGCCACCTGGGGCAGGAACGTCGCCCCGTGCATGCCCTTCTTAATGTATACCCCGTGCGTGCCGACAATAATCTCCTTGTATGAGTCAATCCGCTTCATCGGCGACATCACCGATATCTCGATATGCACTGCCGGTTCCTCGGCCAAGGTCATCGGCTCAAACCGCGGGTCGCCCGTGGCCGATTCCGTCACCTGCTTCATCACCGCCTTGTAAAGCACCACCGGCTCAAAGTTGCCGATGCATCCGCGCAGCTGCTTATTCTTCTCCATGGTGACAAATACCCCGAATTTCCGGTTCAGCCGCGGCGTGATTTTGGACTGGTCGACCTCCGGCATCTTGCCGGATTTGAGATACATCTGCAGGGTCTGGCGGGCCAGCTTGAGCAGGAACTTCTGCTCGGCGTCGTCCAGCAGGTGCGACTCGCCCGAAGCCGCGTCCCGGCTGAAAGCAATAGCCGCATAACTCACCGAATGCCCCCAGTCGCCGGTCAAGTCGCCCGAAGTGTAGTAATCAAGCAATTGCGCCTTAATGCCGGCCGGCATCAGGTGCAATAATAATGTAATGGGGTTATAGCCGCAGATGGTCGCGCCGGTGGCATTGAGGTATTCCCGGAAACCCCCGGGCGATATTTTAAGTATCTGGTCAATCGCCCCGCCGTCCAGCTTCTTGAGGTTAGCCTTGACGCTGTCCGTAAACGGCACATAGCCGAACCCCTCGCCGAAGTGGGTGAAGTCCGAACTGGCAATCAGCAGCGTATTATCGTCAACAAACTCCTTAAGCGCCTCGGCCGCAGTTTGGAAATCCTTGTCGCTCATCGAATCCACCATCAGCGGAATCAGTTTATACCCCTGTAACACGGTCTGGATGAACGGCAGTTGTATCTCCAGCGAATGCTCCGACATCTCGGCATCGGGCTGGTTGTTGAATATCCCGCCCGCAGCCAAGAGTTTATTGCAGGCGGCCGTATCTATGGCCACCAATCCCAGCGGTGTTTGGTAATGCGTCATCCGGGTAACCGCGATGCCCTTGAACCTGTAAGACTGGTGGTTCGGGCCCATCAGGATAACCCGCTTAAAAGCCCGGTTGGAAACCGCCTTATAGCCGTAAGCCGCGCCCTGCCCCGAATACTGGTGACCGGCATGCGGCACGATGATGGCGCTGACATCGGCCATCGGTTTGACATCGGCCTTGTCCAGGTATCCCCGGATTTCCTTGCCCAGCTCGCCGGACGAACCATTGTACCACGTTCCGGCCAGGGCCAGCGGCCTGACCTTCATTTCTGCCTGTTTGCCAACAGAGTCTTTATCTTTAGGCATATCTTTCCCCCTCTCCTCAAACGGGATTTGTTTATCACAATCAGAGCTTAAAGCCGCAATCAAAAGTAATAGGCAGATAAAACCACGCATAAATAATCAGTTATCTTTGGCCCCATCACCCTATTTCAATCCTGAGATGAATTCATTCCATTCTTTTTCCAACTCAACCATCGGCATCCCCGTCAGATTCTCAAATATCTTGATGTTATCGTCTTTGTTCTGGATATAGATATCGGTCTCGGTGCTTTTAGCTTCGATTTTCTTCTCCTTGACGGCGCTGATATAATCCCTGAATCCGTTTTTGTACTTCCCTTTCTTGCCGTTATTCAGGAAATAGACCAGGCTCCAGGACTGGCAATAGCAGACATCATTGCCGAATTCAATCCGCGGCAGGTTGATAAGGTCCGATAATTTAATCAGTGAGTGTTTTTCCATGTACACGCGCAGATTCCTTAATCTCGGTTCATTGAGGCAATTCGTTGTCAATCTCTTATCGACCACTTTGCTCGCCTCGAAATATGTCGACAATCCCTCTTCCACCCACATCGGGAAAGCCGGCAAGTCGAAAGCCATTTTAGCCAAACTCGAAGCGTAATGCGACATCTCGTGCAGAACCGTGGTTGAGGTGGTCCGGTTATATTTCTCCATTTTGTAATAATAGGTAATCAGGTAATCTTCCTGATGGGCTTTGTTGTACGGGTCGTTCCTGGAATTGAAAAAACCGTGTATTGACGCAAGCGGCGCACTGCCGATTATTTTCAGGTCTACTTTATCGCCCAGCACGGTCTCAAACTCGGCCCGGCTTTTCGGCACCAACACCGTCAGCTTCTCCTTCGGCTCCGGGAATTTGAATAATTCATCCAGCAAAAAATAAGCGTATTCCAGCAGGAAACAAACATCATTAAGGGCGTCGGCCGACAGGTCGGTCTTGACCACAAAATGCTCGGTGGTCTTTTCCCGGGCCTTTTCCCACGGCAATTTCTCCGAATCAGCGCCGGCCGAATCAATCGCCCCTTTCCAGGGATACGACTTGATAATCTTGTTTATCAGGTCGCGGTCCTTGGGCGTCAGCCACTGGCCGTCGGCTTTGACATAGCCCAATTTCTCCCTGGCCCCGGCATGGTCCGGATTCAGGCTCAAGACCTTTTCAAACTGGCTGTTGGCCTGCTCCGTTAATTTATTCTGCAGGCACCATAATCCTAATTTGAAATTCCCGTCGATGTCACCGGGCTTCAGCTGCGATAACTTTTCCTCGTAAACCTTGTTATTATCATCCTGGGCCCGGGCCAGGCCGGCAAGGCACATAACCAGCAAAACACAGCAAACCGTCCGAACGATTTTATGCATTTTCATATCAATTCCTTTTAGCCGCTCATCGGGTCCGGCTATCCGGCTTTCCGCCGTTTGATGATGAGTATGAGAATAACCGTCAAGACCGCAAACAGCGCGAAACCCAGAATCGATTCCGTGACGTTATCGGGCAGGGTCCCCCTGATATTAAGCGCATCGGCCAGGCTCCGGCCGCCGCCCAGCGAAACAGATGCGAACAATGCGATGACAATGCCGATGAGCGCATCGCCGGCCACCAGCCCGGAGCTGAACAGGATGCCTTTCTCGTTGACTTCGCACCGGGCATCGGCCCTGATAAAAACAGGCACCAGCCCGGCTACCAGCCCGCCCGCGATAATCGGGGCCGACAAGCTGAACGGCAGGTATAAGCCTATGGCGAACGGCAAGGAAGAAATCCCCAGCAGCTCCACGCACAGCCCGATGAATATCCCGACCACCAGCAGCATCCAGGGCAGGCTTTGCCCGATGATGCCTTTGACAATGATGGCCATCAAGGTCGCCTGCGGCGCCTTGAGCTGGCCTTCAGCGCCCAGCCCGTAGGTCTTGTTCAGCAGCAGCAGCACCCAGGCAATCACGATAGCCGGCGCCAGCACGCCGATAAACTCGGCCGCCTGCTGCTTGAAAGGCGTCGCGCCCACCAGATACCCGGTCTTAAGGTCCTGCGAAATATCGCCGGACATGCACACCGCGATGCAGACAATCGCGCCGATGCTCATGGCCAGAATCAGGCTGTTATGGTCCGTCCAGCCGCAGGCCACGAATATCAGCGACGTCGCCACCAGCGTCGTAATGGTCATCCCCGAAACCGGGCTTGATGACGACCCGACTATGCCGACAATCCGCGAGGCCACCGTGATGAACAGCCCGCCCAGCACCAATACCAGCAGCGTCCCGATTAACCCTATGCCCCAGGACGAGGCAATCCCCGTGGCCGGCTTGAAAAACACCAGGTATCCGAATATCGCGATAATCACCGCAACCGAAATAAGGATGATGTATTTGGGCTTGATATCGCTGTCCGTCCGGGAAAAGAGCATATCCTTCTGTTTCAACAAGGCGTTGAAATTATGGCGTATGGAACTGACAATCATCGGGAACGACTTGACCAGGCTGACGATGCCGCCCATCAGCACCGCGCCGGCGCCGATGTAGCGTATGTAGAAACTCCACAGCTCGGCCGGGCCGAGCTGGCCGATGGGCTTCAAAGCCGGCGGAATGGCCGTCGGCAGTCCGTTGCCGATAAACTGGATGAGCGGTATCAGGACCAGCCATCCCAGGACCGCGCCGGCGAACATCAGCGCCGCTATCCGCAGCCCGATGATATAACCCACTCCCAGCAGGATGGGCGAAACCTCCATTCCCAGCGCCGTCCGGACGACGGGGTTATCATTGAGCTTCAGGCTCAGGAAGACCTCGTCCTTCCACAGCCCCAGCCCCTTCATCAGGAACTTGTAGCCGGCGCCCAGGGCCGCCCCGCCGAAGACCAGTTTCGCCTTGGAACCGCCCTCCTGGCCGGCCACCAGAATCTGGGCGCAGGCCGTGCCTTCGGGATAAGGCAGGTTCTTGTGCTCGGACACTATCAGGTAGCGCCGGAGCGGAATCATGAAAAGGATGCCCAGACAACCGCCCAGCGCGGACAGGATGAAAATCTCCAGTATGCCCGGCGCCGCGCCCAGGAATATCAGCGCCGGCACGGTGAAGATGACGCCGGCCGCCAGCGACTCGCCCGACGAGCCGATGGTCTGGACCATATTGTTTTCCAGGACTGTGCCGCGCTTGAAAATGCCGCGCAACACGGCCATGGAAATCACCGCGGCCGGGATGGACGCCGAAACCGTCATCCCCACCTTGAGCCCGACATAGGCGTTGGCCGCGCCGAAAATTACGGACAGGACAATACCCAGTATGATGGCCCGCAGGCTGAACTCGCGCACCGACTCGTGCGCCTTTATGTAAGGCTGGAAATCATTATTATCCATAACTGTTCAGGCGTAAAAAATGCTCTTGCGCCGTTTACGGAATCGTCAGGAAATGACCATACTAAATATTGACTTTTTATCAACATAAATTTAATATTATAACCAATCAAAGCTTCATATCCGGCTATGCGAAAGGAGCTTGCAAGATGATGAAATACATCACGGCAATCCTGGCGGTTTTATGCCTCACCTGCGTATCCCCGTTGAACGGCGAAGAAAAGCCGCCCACCACCGGCGGGCCTTTCGAGGTGGCAATGGAAATCCCGGCCACCAAATACTGGATGTATGTGCCGGAGGACTACACGCCCAACCGGACCTGGCCCTTGGTGGTCGGCCTGCACGGCTCCGGCGACAACGCCCGGAACTTCATCCAGGCGCTGTTCGGCCCGGCCCAAAAGAACAAGTTCATCATAGCCACGCCCAAATCCGCCGGCATGAGCTGGGCCAAGGACGACGAAAGGGTCATCCTCAGCGTTATGAAGGACGTCCGGAAAAAATATGCCGTCGACCCGGAACGGACTTACCTGGTCGGGTTCTCGGCCGGCGCGGTCACGGTCAACCTCTTCGGGTTCCAGAACCAATCCCAGTTCCGCGGCCTGGGCATGATCAGCGGCGCCCTGCCCAAAGGCGGCTATAAAGAGGTCAAACTCAATTGCCCCGTGTTCATCGTCTGCGGCGACAAGGACGAGATGTTCTACCCCATCTGCGAAGAACTCTACCGGACGCTGGACCGGCAAAAGGTCGACACCGAATTCCATATTATGTCCGGCATGGGCCACGGCATGGACTCCACGGCCGTCCCCTGGGTCTTCGGCAAATTCCTGGAGCGCTTCAACAAGCCCGACGACCTGCTCAAGCGCGGCAAAAGGGCCGTGTCAAACAACCGCTACCTGGACGCCATAGATTATTTCAACAAGGTCATAGAGGTCACCGCCGAGGACACCAAGGAAAACAAGGCCTGGTCGGCCCAGGCGCAGGAAGAGCTGAAGAAAATCGATAAAACCGGCTCGGAAAAATACAGCCTGGCGCTCAAAAAGATAGAGACCAAGAACAAGGACGAAGGCGTCAAACTGTTAAAAGAAATCGTCGCCCAATTCGAAGGCCTGCCCGTCTGCGACAAGGCAAAACAGAAACTGGCCGAAATGGAAACCGAGCAGAAATAAGCAAAGACGATAATCCAATAAAGCTGATACCGGCGAAACTCTTAATAAATCGGGTAAATATGCAGTTTTGTGCCCGCGTTAATCATTCTTATATAAACGGCGTTTTGTATTAGTATTATGAAAGGAATTCATAAAATGAGAAAATATATTTTGGCGATGCTGTTGATTTTGTGCTTCATATGCATATCCCGATTGAATGGCGAAGACCAGGCGCCCCTCACCGGCGTGCCCTTCGAGGTGTCAATGGACAACCCGGCCACCAAATACTGGCTCTACGTGCCGGTCGAATACGCGCCCAACCGGTCCTGGCCGATGATAGTCGTCCTGCACGGCGCCGGCGGCCAGGCATCCAACTTCATCAACGCCTTCACCGCCGACGCCGAAAGAAACAAGTATATCATCGTCGCCGTCAAGTCGCCGGGCGAAACCTGGTCCGAAGCCGACGACAAGCTGGTCATGGGCGTTATGGAGCACGTCCGTAAAAGCTACGCCATCGACCCGGACCGGACCTTCCTGGCCGGGTTCTCGGCCGGCTCGTTTATGACCTGTTGCGTCGGGTTCAAGAACCATTCCCTGTTCCGGGGCATCGCCCCTATGGCCGGAGCGCTGATAAGGGACGCCAAAGGCGCCAGCGAGCATCTCGCCGTGCTCATCGTTTGCGGCGATAAGGACCCCAATTACGGCGTCTGCCAAAGCACCTATGAAACGCTCAAGAAACAGAAATTCGACACCGAAATCCACGTTATGCCCGGCATAGGCCATACCAGCACCGAGGAAGGCATCACCTGGGTCTTCGACAAGTTCCAGGAACGGCTTAACCAGCCCGACGAACTGCTCAAGCGCGGCAAAAAGGCCGCCTCAGCCAAGCGCTACCTGGATGCCATAGACTGTTTTAACAAAATCATCGAAGTCTCAACCGAAGACACCAAGGAAAACAAGGCCCGGACCGCCCAAGCGCAGGAAGAGCTAAAAAAGGTCAACAAAGCCGGCACGGAAAAATACGACCAGGCCGTAAAGAAGATAGAAGCCAAGAAGAAGGACGAAGCCGCCAAGATGCTCAAGGAAATCATCGCCCAATTCGAGGGCGCGCCCGTCTGCGACAAGGCAAAACAGAAGCTGGCCGAAATGGATTTGCCCCCGGAAATAACCACCCCGTCCGGGCTGAAATACATAGACCTGGCGGTGGGAACCGGCGACAAGGCAAAGCCGGGAATGACCGTATCGGTCCATTACACCGGCTGGCTGGTCGATGGCGCCAAGTTCGACAGCTCCAAGGACCGGGGCCAGCCGTTCAGCTTCGGGCTGGGCAAAGGCCAGGTCATCAAGGGCTGGGACGAAGGCGTAGCCGGTATGAAAATCGGCGGCAAGCGCAAGCTGATAATCCCGCCCGAGCTGGGCTACGGCGACCGCGGCGCGGGTAATGCCATACCGCCCAAAGCCACGCTCATATTCGAGGTGGAACTGCTCGGCGTCAAGTAGGAATGAACAGGCGAGGGGAATTGAATCCTCCAGAGACGAAGGAATAGGGTATTCACGGAATTTTAGAAGTATAAAAATGATAAAAAAAAGTAAAACCATGCAATGGACTTCATGTTTCATTATGATAGGAATTATCATCGTGTGTATTGTAATTACATTACCACAGGCTTTTGCGGGAATAGTCCTTCCGGGACTACATATGAAAAATGCAGAATATGAGCACATAAAAGATCAATTAAACCTTACAGCTAACCAGGAAAAAATTATCGGAGAAATATACAAGAATCAATTCAACATCCAACAGACTCTCGTCAAAGAAGCAAATGCCAAACTCAGAATCATAAACGCTGCAGATTCACTCAGAGAACCTAACTTATCTAATCTTGACACTGAAGCCATTGAAAAAGCAAAAACGTTAAGCAAAGAAGAAATAGAACAACTAAGAAACGAATGGCAGGATATCCAGACTCAGATGGAAAAGGCTCATAATAGTGATAGTGAAAAAATAAGGTCTTTGTTAACTCTGGGACAAATCAGAATTTGGTACACATACAAGCTTTGTTCAACAGCATACCTCATTTTTGAAAATGACTTTGATGACATCCCCAAAGAAACAATTTCTAAAATGTGTTCAGAAGCAGTTTGCAGATTCCTTAATTCCCCAAAGCAGACCGAGACAACATTTAAAGAAGCATATCTTGACGTCGATCAGCAGATTAAAAAAAAGCTGACTGAAATTAATGCTCAAAAAATTACAATCACAAAACAATGGATAGCAAATGGTAAAAAAGTTTTGCCTGTATTAAAACAGAAATTAAAGTCTGGCACACCGAAAGAAAAAGAAGAAGTTCTTAACATTTTTATGGAAGAGCACATAGCTGCATTAATACCAGATGTTATTGAAGCTATTCTTGATAATACAGCATCTCTTCGTCATTTAGATACGGGATGGGGAAATATATACCATCAAGCAGCCACCGCTCTATGTGAATTTGCATATCGAATCGATGGTCTCACCCAAGAAAAAAGAGGGATCAAAGAATATTCTTTTTATAACGATGTGGGTACAGCTGATGAAAAGAGAAGGAAAGAAGTTTACAATAATTGGCTGCAATGGTGGGATAAAAATAAAAGTCAACAAGACGATTCCAAACAAAAAGACTCTTCTGATCAATCGGACAAGGATAAAACCAAGGATGACAAGCCGGACAGCGGGGAAAAGGGGAATAAGTAAAAGAATGTTTGGGAACACAGTCCCGCTTTAGCGGGGCTAAAATTAACTCAGTGTGTTCAGTCCCATGGGAGGCAGTAGCTCTGGTTTAATATGGTCCCGATGTCGCGGAGCTCATCGGGATAAGTGCCAGTAACGCTCCTTCGTCGCTAACTGGCTCTAAATGAATTCCCTATGAAATTATTAATACGGCCGGCAAATAAAAAAGACATCGATTCGATTGTCGCCCTTTCCGGGCAGACCGCCAGACTGATGCGCCAAATCAGCCCGGCCGGCTTCGGCAAAACGCTCTCGCAGCCCATAGACATAAAGAAAGAAACCAAGTGGTATCGGCAGGCCGTAGGAGACAAAGAAAAAGCCGTATTCGTCGCCGAGCGCAACGGCAAAGTCCGGGGCTACCTGATGGGCGTCATAGAAAAATATCCCGATGACTTATTGGAGCCGCCGTATCTGACCGTGCAATACCTATGCGTAGATAAAAAGTCCAGGCGGCTGGGCATCGGCCAGGCATTGATGCGGGAGATAGAGAAATGGGCCCGGAACAAAAAAATATCCACTCTGGAACTGATAGTTTACAACAACAACCATCCGGCCAGGGAATTATTCCATAAAATGCGATATTTGCCGTTGGAAATCCGCATGGCGAAAAGGCTGTAGTATTCGGGGCAGGCGGAAGGTGTTAGTGGCAGTTCGAGCATAGCGAGTTATTTAGTGCCAGTGGGAGTATACGACGTACTGGCACTTATCCCGCTTATTCCAGCGGGACCTGCCACGTTATCCTGACGAAGTCATGGGTTAGTGGCAGTTGGGGAATTAGTATTTCCCTTTGTGTTTATAGATTTCGTCCAAAGACTTTTTGCAATAAGCGCCGAACTTTTTATCCTTCTTCCGCTTTTCGGCATAAGATTGAGAGTAAAAATCCACCTCTTTCCGTAATTTATAATAATTATAGATATAAGGGACGCTACCCTTTATTCCCCCCAACACTACAAGTCTACCACGCCCGGGCAGTTTGGGCAAGGAAATTACAGGAGACTAAAGACTATGGACTATGGACTGGAGCGGGCTTGAACTGCCACTCCCGGCGAAATAGCCGGGATAAGGGACAGTAACTCCCGTTGGTCGAACTGTCACTAATAACTCCCTTTGGTCGAAGCGGCACTAACTTTCCATTATTACCGTGGCTGCGGCCATATCTTTGGTGTGGCTGATTGACAGGTGAAACCTCTTGGCGCCCAGTCTTTGAGCGATAGCTTTGGCTTTACCGGTTAAACCAATAACTGCGGCTCCTCTGGCGGACCGGCGTACCTCTATCTCGGTCCATTTGGGACTGTCTTTGGTGCCCCAACCCGTGCCAATGGCTTTCAGGACAGCTTCTTTGGCGGCAAAACGGGCGGCGAATGATTCGGCGGCACGTTTGGTTTTACTACAATAACTGATTTCCGACGGCGAGAATATCCGGGTGATACTTGACTTATTTTTTAGCAAAGCCTTGATTCTTGAGACTTCGATTATGTCTATTCCAACACCAATTATCATGCTATTTGCCTAACTCTTCTGCTACGCTTAAGTCTGTAGGCGCACGGCCTAGTGATTTCAGCAGACTGATTATCCGGTCTATTTGTTCCTGGGTGGTCATTTCGGTTCCGAAACGTCCGGGGTAAATATCGTAAAGTTTACGATATTTTTGTGGCGTGACGTTTATCATCAAAGAGTTGGCTCCGGCCATAAGCGCCTGGCGGGCGGCATCCTCTCCACCCAGTGTTTCCAACGCCGTAGTGACCATAATTTTGGCGTCCGGGTTCATCAGCCGGGCCCGGGCAATGACTTTAAGTATTGAATCCAATGCCGGCAGTTTGGTCCCGGATAACGGCGTCTGCGGGTGCGGGATAAACGGACCGAATGAGAACATTTCTGCGTCCAGAGAAGCGGTCATTTTGATATTAGCCAGGATATCCCGGCCCTTTTCTCCGGGCAACCCAACCAGGAATCCCGTAATAATCAAATACCCCATTTTTCGCAGGTTGCGGATGAGCTCAATCCTATTTTCTAATATTGAATCCGGCTTGGTTTTGGCATAGATATCTTTATTTGAGGTTTCAAACCTCATCAAAACACCCCGGGCTCCGGCATCGTAAAGGCGCTGGTAGGCGCTTAAAGAACGTTCGCCTACAGAGACAAAAAGCAGTATCGGATATCGGTCACGGATGGCCTTGACTATATCGTAAAGTTTTTCATCGTTGTAATAAAGGTCCTCGCCGGACTGGAGAACCAAAGATTTGAATCCCAGTTTAACTGCTTCATCAACGGCCTTGATTATCTCGGGTATTTCCAAGCGATAGCGGGTAAGCCGGTTGTTGTCCCGGCGAATGCCGCAATATAGGCAGTTACAGCGGCAATAGTTGGAAAGCTCCAGAATTCCATGCACACAGCAGGAATTGCCCTGATGTTTTTGGCGGATGGCGTTGGCCTGCTCGAATAGGTTTTTTGGTTTGGCGGACATCTTGAGGTCTATCTCCTGAAGCCGGAAGAACATCTCCTTCCAATCCTCCAGAATTTCGTGGGCTTCCTTGGCAGGCACATGCTGGATGATGAACCCGCCCTGGGCATAGACATAATCCCCGATTTTGGGTTTGAGCAGGTCTGTGTAGGCTTTTTTCCGCTCGCCGAAGTAGTCTACGGTGGCGATGCGGTCATTGATTTCTATAATCTTGCCCGGTATTGCATAGCACATAAGTTATTCCCCATTCTAAATTAGCAAATAATCAATAATATCATTATTGTTTAAAATAGCAAGAAATTTATCTGCCGGGTATTTGGCCGAGCTTGATTTTATTGACTAATCTTTCATTTTACATAGTATAAGGGGCCAATAATCGCCGAATGGACTATACCTATAAGGTAGAGGCCAGCGGGGGAACCAAAACACGGATGGGGTCGAATTCCCGACGGGAAAATAGGGATAGGGTGAATCTCCCACCCGAGACCGTACAGCTAACTCCGTAGGCGTTGCGAGGTAGGGAACAGCTATATTCAAATAACCTGCCCCGCCACCAAAGACGGAGCGGGTTATTTTTTTAAGGGTGACATTATGAGCTGGAAAAGAATAAAGGAATTAATAATCGGCCACGCGAAGAATCCGCTTGACCCGACCATATTCAGGCGGATTTCGCTGGTGGCGTTATTGGCCTGGGTCGGACTTGGCGCGGACGGGCTGACCTCATCGTGTTATGGCCCTGAAGAAGCCTTTGTAGCCTTGAATGGGCACGGCTTCCTGGCCATTTATCTGGCAATTGCTACGGCATTGACTGTTGCCGTTATATCCCTTTCATATACCCAGATAATAGAAGAATTCCCCTCCGGCGGCGGCGGTTACCTGGTGGCGACCAAACTGATTGGCCCCTCAGCCGGCCTTGTTTCCGGCAGCGCCCTAGTCATAGACTATATTATGACCATAGCTGTTTCCGTGGCCAGCGGCATAGATGCCCTGTTCAGTTTTCTGCCCATTGAATACCAATCGTATAAACTGGCTGCCTCTATCGTAGTCATTTGCGTGCTGATGGTTCTCAACCTGCGTGGTGTCAAAGAATCTGTAACTCTTCTTACACCTATTTTTGCGGTATTTATTATTACCCATTTAGTTATGTTGGTGGCTGCGCTGTCGCAGAACGCCTATACCATGCCGGCATTTGTCGTGGACAGCGCCTATCAGACCAAAGGCCTGGTCAAAGACATCGGCATCTGGGCAATGCTCTTTATAATCCTTAAATCATACAGCCACGGCGCCGGCACCTATACCGGCATAGAAGCAGTCAGCAATGCCATGCCCACCCTGCGTGAACCACGAACCTCGACCGCCAGGCGAACGATGTTTTATATGGCCCTTTCACTGGCGATTCTTGCAGGCGGGCTTTTGTTATTATATAGCCTATTTAATATCGCCCGGGCGCCGGGCAAAACACTTAATGCCACCCTCTTTGAAGCAATTATCCAGCGTTGGCATACGCCGTTCGGCATGGGACTGGTAATATTGACCCTTATTTCAGAAGGAACACTGTTGTTCGTTGCAGCACAAACAGGATTCATAGACGGCCCGCGAGTGCTGGCCAATATGGCGCTGGACTACTGGATGCCCAAGCGCTTTGCCCACCTCAATGAGCGGCTGACCATCTCCAACGGCATCATTTTTATGGGATTAAGTTCTATTGTTATTCTTATAATCAGCGGCGGAAGTGTAGCATTCCTTGTCGTCCTATACAGCATCAACGTTTTCATTACCTTTTCGCTTTCCCAGTTTGGCATGTGCCGGCATTGGTTACAGATCCGTGACCAAGTAAATGAGTGGCGCTCCAGATTTATCATCAACCTGGTCGGGTTCTTGCTCACCAGCATTATTCTGGTCATACTTATCGGGTTCAAGTTCATGGAAGGCGGCTGGCTGACTTTGGTCGTTACCTCCAGTTTCATTCTGGTAGCGGTGATGATAAAGCGCCATTACCTTAATACCCGCAAGGCGCTCAAGCGGCTGGATGACATCCTGGTTAATATGCCACGGCCGGAACGGCTTGAACCGATACCCGAAACAATAGGCAAGAATGAACAAACTGCCGTGATACTGGTAAGCAGTTATAACGGATTCGGCATACATACATTTTTCTCGGTGGAAAAACTCTTCCCCAAGATGTTCAAGCGCTATGTCTTTGTCAGCGTGGGCGAACTGGATACCGGACAGTTCAAAGGGGTAAGGGAAGTAGAAAACTTGCGGGCCAATACGCAGGCGAATATGAAGCGTTACGTAGAAATGGCCAATGATTTCGGATTCTATGCCGAATACCGGCATGATGTTTCGGTAAACCTGCTGGAGACGCTGGTAAATATGTGCAACCAGATTGCCGCCGAATATCCCAGGACCGTTTTCTTTGTAAGCAAGCTGGTATTCAAAGACGAAAACTTCTTTACGCATATACTCCATAACGAAACAGCTTTTCGCCTGCAAAGGCGACTGGCGCTGGAAGGCAAGCAAACCGCTGTTATGCCCATAAGGGTATATTAATTATATACCTTTCTTTATATATTCTTTTCTTTGCACCATTTGAACCTTTGCGCTAAAATAGCCTTACATGTTTAGATTTGAGTCCCCTGTATTATTGGCGGCTATAATTCCGGCTATTATTTTGGCGGGCTGGTTGACTATTTTTCGTAAAGGTGTGGCAATCAGGGTATCAGCTTCCTTTGTAATCAAGTCGCTCATATTAACACTCTTGATTTTCAGCCTGTCCGGATTTCAGGTAAAAACCGATGGAAGCAATCTTTGCCGTATTTACCTGATTGATAATTCAGGAAGCGTATTCCTTGACGCGCCGTCAATACTCAAGGAAATCAAAACCGATGTTCAGTTGCTCAAGCCGGATGACTCAGCCGGAATCATTGTTTTTGGCCGTGATGCCTCGGCTGAAATTATCCCCCGGAAGGGAAGCCTCGTTGGGGCTCTGCCAATAGCACCTTCCCAGATCCAGGAGTTACGGGCATTTTCTTCCCGGATTAACCAGTCCGGGACCAATATTGAGCAGGGTTTATTAGTGGCAGAAAACCTTCTGAAAAATAGCGGTAGCGCCCGGGAAGTATTTTTGTTCAGCGACGGGAATCAGACAGAAGGCGATGCGTTGAATGCCGCTGCCGAATTGTCCCGTAATAATATGGCTGTTTTCAGCATTCCGATAGGCCCGAGTGATTTTAATGATATAAAAATATGGTGCAAAGAGCCTGTTCAAGAAGTCAGGCAGGGCGAACCCGTGAAGATTGTTTTTACCGTGCAATCTACTTGTGATGCCGCGGCAGCCGTTAATATATATCGGGATAAAGAACCTGTCCGGGAATTCAACAATATAAAGCTATCTAAAAACCAACCTTTTGACCTGGCCGCAGAGTTTCCGGCATTAACCGGTCCGGTTGCTCATTATGAGATACAGGTCTCTGCTAAATCATTCAATGAATTTTGCCTGCAGAATAATTACGCTTCAACTATTGCTTACAGTAAGGCTAAACCAATCATTGCTTATATCGGCGGCGGACCGGACAGCCAGCTGGCTAAAATCATCAGGGCTAATAATAATTTTGAGCTTATTAATGAAGATAAGATTTCGCCGGCAACAATCCCTTTATGCGATATAATCATTATGGACGATTTTGCGCTCAATTCAGACGACCAAAAAGAACTGACCCAATCCATAGCAACGGCAGTAGTAGATGGGAAAGGGTTATTTATTATCGGCGGCCGGAACAGCTTTGGATTGGGTAATTATTCAGGTTCAATTATCGAGGAAATCAGTCCGGTATGGGCAACGCCGCAGGAATCATTAGCTCTGGCTATAGTCATTGATGCTTCCGGCAGCATGGCCGAACCGAGCGGGTTTCCGAATAAGGATAAATTTCGGATAGCATCAAACGCGCTTGAACAAGCATTCTCTTTACTGAATAAACAGGATGCTTTAGAGGTTATTGCCTTTAACCAAGGCTTTGATGCAATTTACCCTATCGCCACCGGAGCAGAAAAAGATAAACTGCATCAAGCGCTTCTCCAGATAAAGCCAAACGGCTCAACAATAATCCTGCCGCCTATTCGCCAGGCTATCAAATCGCTTTTGAAAACCAAATCGGCTAAACGGCATATTATTGTTCTTTCTGACGGCTACTCTACCGGCGGAGAATTATTGGGTGATTTTCAAGAAGTTGGCCGCTTGCTCAAGGAATCAGGCATTTCCATTTCAACTATTGCTACCGGAGAAAAAATCCAGAAGGAAGCGCTTTTAGCCCTTTCACAGGACCAAACTAACGGCAAATTCTACCATATCATAATGGGCAACGATATTAATGCCCTTGGCAAGTCAATAAAAGAAGACTTGGTCCAGAAGAAAGAGTTGTACCGGCATGAAAACACCCCCTTGCCGGCACAAATAACAGGCCCGGCAGAAATGCTGAAAGGGTTACCACCACTACCGCCGGTTTTTGGATATAACCGCACTTCGATCAAAGAACGCGGCAAATTGGCTGCTTTCGTTGACGAAAATAACTCCGTGGGAATACCCCTGATAGCCGAATGGCAGTATGGCGCAGGCCGGGTTATGGCATTTGCAAGCTCGCTTGATTCAGACTGGACAAAAGACTGGCTCAATTGGCCGCAACTACCGCAAGCAATTACCCAGATGCTCAGATGGCTCACGCCCGCACATGAAGACTTAGAAAATGCCAGGATAACGACCCTATTGATTGATTCAAATAATTTACGCATATCTATAGAAAATTTGTTATCAGGCAAGCTGTTGTACAGTTATGAATTGCGAGAATTACTTAAAAGCAACATAGTATCCAGCGGAGAATTGGCGCAGACTTCAGCGCATGGCTTTGAAAAGATTATCCCGGATTTAGATCAGGGGATATATTATGTGCATATTAAAAGTAATAACACCCCGGTGTCAACATTGCCTGTAATTGTAACATATTCCCCGGAGTGGCTGAAATTCGGCCCTGATTATGGATTACTCAGAAACACAGCCGAATTAACCGGCGGAACTTTACTGAATACAATGAAAGAATACCATAATGCCGGCATTCAGCCAAAGACATATAAAAGAATTGACTTAATCTTGATTGTGGCCAGTTTAATCCTTTTTATTCTTGATTTATTACTAAAAGTAATATTTCATAGCCCATTTATCCTTCAGGTTAAAAAGTAAGTCTAACATTAGCAATGAAGCGCAGTAATTTTGTTCATTTACACAATCACAGCCATTATAGCCTTCTGGACGGCGCTAATACGGTTGAAGCCTTAGTGGAAGAGGCTGTTCGGCAGGGAGCTCCGGCCGTAGCTCTTACAGACCATGGCAACCTTTTTGGAGCTATCGAATTTTACCAGCTGGCTATGAGCCGCGGTATCAAACCAATTATCGGCTATGAGGCTTATGTAGCTCCGTTAAAAAGAACCGACCGCCAGGCTAACGGCCCTTTTAAAGAACGTGCTTATCACCTGACTCTTCTGGCCAAGAATGAAAAAGGTTATCTTAACCTGCTTAAGCTGGCCACCAGTGCCTATCTTGAAGGATTTTATTATAAACCAAGAATAGACAGGGATCTCCTTGCCCAGCACAAAGAAGGATTAATCTGCATGAGCGGTTGCTTGCATTCCGAGCTGGCGATGTTTCTGTCCGCAGGCAAACTTAATGACGCCTTAGCGACCGCTCAGTTCTATAAAGATCTTTTTAACGATGATTACTACCTGGAGATGCATAACCATAATATACCGGAACAAACTATTGTAGCTAAAGGCCTTATCGAAATACACAAAAAAACCGGCATTCCGCTGGTTGTTACTAACGACGTGCATTACCTGAAAAAATCGGACGCCCGCAGCCATGATATTCTCCTTTGCATTTCAACTAATAAGGCCTATGACGATCCGGCTAGGATGCGGATGAGCAGTAACGAGTTGTATTTTAAACCGGAATCAGAGATGCTGAAACTTTTTCCAGATATACCCGAAGCATGTGCTAATACTTTGGCTATAGCCAACCGCTGTAACTTGCTTCTGAATTTTTCCGAAAGGCATTTGCCCAGATTTGACGCGCCGGACGGAAAAAAAAGCTTGGACTACTTGCGCGAACTGGCCGAAAAGGGACTGTCTAAAAGGTACCCGGTTATAACCGAGCAAATCCAAAAAAGGCTGGACTACGAGCTTGGGATTATTGAGAAAAAAGGTTTTGCCGATTATTTTTTAGTGGTCTGGGATTTCGTCCGGTTCGCCCGAGAACACAGTATTCCGGTCGGCCCGGGCCGAGGTTCGGCGGCCGGTTCGATACTTTCATACGCCCTGGAAATCACCGATATTGAACCTTTAAAATACAGCCTCATTTTTGAGCGTTTCTTAAACCCGGGCCGGAATGAAATGCCTGATATTGACATTGATTTCAGTCAGGCCGGCCGCGATACGGTTATCAGTTATGTCCGCGCTCGATATGGGCAGGAAAACGTATCCCAATTAATCACTTTCGGTACTATGAAAGCACGGCTTGTAATACGCGATGTCGGCCGGGTACTCGGAATCCCATTACCTGATGTTGACCGCATTGCAAAAAAAATCCAGGCTCAAACACTCTATGAATCAATCAATCTTGATCCGGAATTAAAAGAAATGCACAACTCGCCGGCTAATTCCAAAATAAAGGAACTTTTCGAGCTGTCGCTGAAAATGGAAGGGTTGGTAAGACACGCATCAACCCACGCGGCTGGCGTTGTCATAGCCGATAAACCGTTAATAAATTACGTCCCATTATATCTAAGCGATGCCAGCAGCACTACCCAGTATCCGATGGAGGCACTCCAAAAGATAGGCCTTCTCAAAGTTGATTTGCTGGGTATTGTTACGCTTGACGTAATAGAAAAATGCCTTGAAATAATTAAGCAGACAACAAACAAATCAATTGACATCCGGGGAATTCCCTTAAACGACGAAAAAGCTTTTAAACTCCTAAGCCAAGGCGAAACACGCGGAGTGTTTCAGCTTGAATCGTCCGGCATGCGCGACCTGGCCCAGAAGATGAAACCGGACTGTTTTGAAGATGTTATTGACTTAATTGCTCTTTTCCGTCCGGGTCCGCTCCAGAGCGGCATGGTCGACCAGTATATTAGGTGCAAACACAAAATAGAACCTGTTTCTTATATCCACGCTTCACTTGAACCTATATTAAAGGAAACGAATGGCGTTGTCCTTTATCAAGAACAGGTAATGCTTATTGCTAACCAGATGGGCGGACTAAGCCTGACCGAGGCCGATGACCTGCGTAAGGCTATGGGCAAGAAACTGCCCGAAATAATGGAAACTTACGAGAAACAATTCATAGACGGCGCCAAAAGCAAAAAAATATCCGAAGAAATTGCCCAGCGTATATTCGAACTCTTAAAATTCTTTGGTGGTTATGGGTTCAATAAATCGCATTCAACCGCTTACGCATTTACAGCCTATCGAACCGCTTATCTTAAGGCTAATTATCCGGCTGAATTCCTTTCCGCGCTGATGAGCTGCCACCGCGGCGTAACTGATAAAATTGTCGAGTACATAGAAGAATCAAAGCGCATGGCCATAATAGTTCTGCCGCCCGATATTAACAATAGTAAGTTTGATTTCTCCGTGGAAAGCGGGAAAATCAGGTTTGGCCTGGGCGCCATAAAGAACGTAGGCGATAAAGCAGCCAAGCAGATTGTCGAAGCCCGGGGCGATAAACCGTTCAATAGTTTCTATGATTTATGCGAACGGGTTGACTTAAGAATGATAGACAAATCAGTCATCGAAAGCCTTATAAAATGCGGTTCTATGGACATATTCGGCTTAAAGCGCTCATCATTGTTGGCTGGAATGGATCAAGTCTTGTCCATAAGCAACAAGCGCCAGCACGATCTTCGGGCCGGACAGCTCAATATTATGAGCCAAAAACCGGATGATAAGCTGTCCTTCCCGCCGTTGCCCGAAGGCGCAGATTTATCCCAGGAAGAAATACTTCTATTTGAAAAAGAAATACTGGGTTTTTATGTCAGCGGACACCCGCTGGCCAAATACCAGGATATCCTTAACCGTTTATCGTCTTCCAGAATAAACAAGCTGGCTTCCATGCCTGACAGTTCAGATATAAAAATCGGCGGCATAATAAGCGCCATTCGTCACGGAGGCGGCAAAGGCAAGTCGGACAAAAATATCGCTGACCGCCCGGTCTACTTCAGGTTGCATGATATGACCGGTTCAATTGAAGCCGTGGTTTATCCCAATGAATATAAAATATACCGCCCGCTCATCAAGGAAGGCCAGATTGCCTTTTTTAGGGCGCGGTTGAACCTGAAAAGAACTACCGAACCTTTGCTGCAGGTCAGAGAAATTGTTTCGATAAACGAGGCTTCAGAAAAGATGTGCGGTGCAATCTACATAAACTTGACCACTACCGCTCTGGAAAATGATATGATTCAGGGAATCCGAGACATATTCCTGGCTCATCCGGGCACCTGTCCGACTTTTATCCAGTTGGTCACCCCGGAAAATAAAAAGGTGCTTCTTAAGACTAATACCGATTATTCCGTAACGCCGTCAAAGCGTTTTATGAGCGATATCGAAGACTTGCTTGGCGGCGGACATGTAGAATTAAAATAATGGAGCAGAGATATGAAAACCAGCAGTAATATCAGCGTAACCACACTGACAGTCGGCCCGATTCAAGCTTGCTGCTATATTGTCACGGCTGCCTCACAGGGGACAGGCAAAGGGACAAAAGGCGCCAACCAAGCATTCCTGATAGACCCGGGCGGAGACGGACAGGAAATAGTCAGCTTACTCAAGAAGCGGAATCTGGACCCATTATACCTCATTAATACCCACGGCCATATTGACCACATCGGCGCAAATCAGGATATCAAGAAATCTTACCCGGACACCACGATATGCATTCATCAGGATGATGCTCGAATGCTTACCAGCGCCTCGGCCAATCTTTCGCCGGAACTGGGTTACCAATTCACTTCCCCGGCCGCCGATAAATTCCTTAATGAGGGTGATGTCTTGTCCATTAATAACAACACCCTGACCCTCAAGGTAATCCATCTGCCCGGCCACACCCGTGGCGGCATCGGGCTGCTTTATGAGCCGTCCGGCGAATCCAATCCCGTGCTTTTTACGGGGGACACCCTGTTTGCGGGCGGGGTGGGCCGGACCGACTTCCCGGGCGGATCGATGAAACAGCTTATCGACAATATCAAGTTGAAAATCCTGACGCTGCCGGACGACACGCTTATTTATCCCGGTCACGGCCCGGCATCCACGGTCGGTGATGAAAAAGCCCATAACCAGTTCCTGGCCGGGTCCGGCTGGATGGACGAATGACTTATGCGTTACCTTTCCCGTGCCCAGATGCAGAAAAGCGACCGTATCGCTATAGAACGATTCGGCATTCCGTCCCTGCTTCTGATGGAAAACGCCGGCCGCATCGTAGCCGAAGAATCGATTAAACTGCTTGGCGAATCACAGAATAGGCGCGTGCTGGTTGTCTGCGGCAAGGGCAACAACGGCGGCGATGGCCTGGTAGCCGCCCGCTACCTGGTTAACCGGCGCATTAAAACTGATATCCTATTTCTTGATAAACCGGTCAATCCCAGCCGGACAGTTGAGACCGCTGTCAATCTGCACATCGCCCGCAAGATGAAAATACCTCTGTTGACCGATTATAAAAAGCTACTGGCGGGCAAGTTCAAAAAATACGGACTGATAATTGACGCCATCTTCGGGGTCGGGCTGGCCCGCGAAGTCCTGCCTCCATACAGTGAAATCGTCCGGGCCATCAACAATTCCGGCCTGCCTATTGTAGCAATTGATATTCCGTCCGGCTTGGACGCGGATACCGGCCGGCCCTTGGGTATCGCGGTCAAGGCCAAACTTACCGTGACTATGTCCGCGCCGAAGAAAGGGTTTCTCAAGCCGGGTGCCGGGTTTTATACGGGCAATATCATCGTGGCCGATATTGGCATCCCGCTCAAAATACTAAGTTCCTTGACATAAAGCGTATCTTATTTAGGATAAATATCGGCTGGTTTTAATGAGGTAAGCCACAACCGGATACGGTTGTTTAATATTTTATTCTGTATCAATGGCTTTCGGAGAATATCAGGCCGTCTTCGCTTCAGCGACTCTCTGTTATTCTCCCCACTGATACCAACCTGAGGAGCCATTAATGGCCAAGAAAACCTTACCCGCAACCGAACTCAACACTGCCGTCAAACAGGTGCTGGGCTATAAGTTCAAAAAATCAGAACTGCTTCTCCAGGCGCTGACCCATTCGTCAGCCAAAACCGAGGTTGACCATACCATCTCCGAAACTATGTTCCTGCTCTGGTCCAAGGACAAAATAATCCCGGCTACCGATAACGAACGGCTGGAGTTCCTGGGCGATGCCGCCCTGGGCTTGATTATGTCCGATATCCTTTTCCGCGAATTCAGCTCAATACCCGAAGGCGGGCTGACCGTCATGAAATCCAATATGGTCAATCGCACTATGCTCGCCGTTAAGGCGCACGGTATCGGGTTGGACAAGCTGATTATCGTCGGCAAGGGTTTTTCCGGCCGCCAACTGCCCGAATCGGTCCTGGCCAACGGATTGGAAGCCATGTTCGGGGCGATATACTTGGACCAGGGGCTGATGCCGCTCTATAAAATTATCACCAAGATGTTCCAGCCTGAAATCGAAGCCATCAAGGCTAACCCGGTCGGCACCGACACCAACTACAAGGCGCTGCTCCAGGATTATTCCCAGCACCATATGGACTGCCTGCCTCATTATAAAGTAGTCCGCGAATCCGGCCCCAAGCACGAGCCCACTTTCGAGGTGGCGGTTATGCTGGCCAATAAGCCTTATGGCCACGGTGTCGGCCACAGCAAGAAAGAAGCCGAGCAGTCCGCGGCACAGGCGACATTAAAACAACTCGGCGTTATAGGAAAAACCTAAGCGCTCTTTGCCTGATATATGCCTCTTTCATCTGCCGCTGACCTCCTCAAAAAACATAAAATAGTCAAGCTCGGCCAGCTCTGGGGCTCGTCCGCGGCTTATGCGGTCTGCCGCCAATATGCTGAACACCCTGTCCCGGTCCTGGTTATCACCCACTCGCCGACAGATGCCGAAACCGCTTTTAAGGATATCGAAACGTTCCTGTCACTCGGCAAGAAAACCGGCCCGGCGCCTATGTTCCTGTTCCCGGCCCCGTCCGGCCGGGCTAACCCCAAAATGATTGCCGCGGAGATGTTCCGGGTACTGAGGCAAATTATAGAAACAGCTAATAGGCGGATAAGCCCCGCCTCTTTAACTGGCGGTTCTAATCCCATTATCGTCTGCCCGGTCCAATCGCTTATCCGTAACTGCCCGGCGCCGGATGAATTCCGTAAAAATACCGCTGTCATCCGCATCCATCAGCATATCCTGCTGGATGAGTTTATCGCCCGCCTGTCCGAAAATGGATTCGACCGCGCCAGCGAAATAGAGTTGCCCGGCGAATTCAGCGTCCGGGGCGGCATTATGGATATTTATCCCTATGATTTGCCTTTGCCTCTGCGCATCGAATGGCTGGGCAATTACATCGAATCAATCCGCCAGTTTGACCCCGGCACGCAGGAAACATTCCAGCATCTCAATGAAACCGAATTCATTCTGATTAAAACCGGCGCGTTGCTGCCGGCCGCGTTCGACCCGGATGGGCCGACCTTATTCGACTACCTGCCGAAAAATATCCTGGCCGCGCTCAAAGAACCGTCCTATGTCGAAGAAGCGCTGGCCGTGCACCTGCAGGGCTATTACATCTGGCTGGAAAAACAACTCAAGCCTTATGCGCAGCTTCATCTATACACCCTGCCTGTGGGCGGCGAACCCAATGAGTTCAATAGCAATATCCGTTCGCTGGAAAGGTTCTCCAGCCAGCTGGCTAATACCATCGACGAACTGGCCGGTCTTTCCCGCCGGGGCGTTCGGGTAAACATCCTCTGTGCCGGCGACGCCCAGAAAAACAGCGTCCAGGACAAAATAAAGCCCGCGGTAAAAGTCTCGACCCCCATCGGCGCCCTTTCCCAGGGGTTTTATTCTGTGGATGACAAGGAAGCATTCATAAACTACCGCGAAATCTTTCCCCAGGCCGGCGACGAGCCGTCGCATATGGAAGCCATGCTGAACTATTATGCCGACCTGCGCGAAGGCGATTTCGTGGTCCATTTCCTGCACGGCATCGGCCGTTACCGGGGCATAAAGAAAATACTCCTCAACGACCGGGTCGAGGAGCAAATAGCCGTTGAATACCAGGACAAAGCCATGCTTTACGTGCCCAAAGATCAGTTGGGTATGCTCCACCGCTATATCGGCTCCAGCGGGTTCGGCAGGGCCGCTCCGGAAATAGAAAAACTGGGCAGCCGCCGCTGGGAGCTCAAAAAGGAAAATGCCCGCAACGCCGTGGCCCGGCTGGCCCTGGGCCTGCTTAACATCCAGGCCGCCCGTGAAAAGGAGACCGGCATCGCCTATCCCCGCGATACCGACTGGCAGGCCGACTTCGAGGCGTCGTTCCCTTACCGGGACACGCCCGACCAGGCCACCATCACCAAGGAAGTAAAAAAGGATATGGAAAAAAGCCGGCCTATGGATCGCTTAATCTGCGGCGATGTCGGCTACGGCAAGACCGAAATCGCGCTCCGGGCCGCCTTCAAAGCCGCGCTCCATAACAAACAGGTGGCCTTCCTGGCGCCCACCACCATACTGGCTCAACAGCATTACCTCAACTTCAAGTCCCGGCTGGTTGATTACCCCGTCACCGTGGACGTGCTCAGCCGGTTCAAGTCCAAAGAACAGCAGAACCAAACCGTCCGCCAGTTGGCCGCCGGCAAGATAGACGTCATCATCGGCACGCACCGCCTGCTCCAGCCCGACGTCAAGTTCAAGGACCTGGGGCTGGTGATTATAGACGAAGAGCACCGCTTCGGCGTGGAAAACAAAGAGCACTTCAAACGATTAAGGGCCACCGTGGACGTGCTGACGCTGACCGCCACGCCCATCCCGCGGACGCTCAATATGGCGCTGTCCGGCCTGCGCGACATCTCTACGCTGACCACTCCGCCGGCCGGGCGGCACCCCATCGAAACCGTGGTCTGCC
This sequence comes from Planctomycetota bacterium, assembly GCA_043808305.1. Lineage (GTDB taxonomy): Bacteria > Planctomycetota > MHYJ01 > JACQXL01 > JACQXL01 > JBBAAP01. The sequence goes on from JAZDFB010000046.1 coordinate 25,273, forward strand.
GGTTCGAGCCCGGCGTCATAAAAAAAGCCATGACCCGGGAGCTGTCCCGCGACGGGCAGGTATTCATCGTCCATAACCGCGTAGCCGACATCATCCGCCTGGCCGACAAAATCCAGGGCATCATGCCCGAAGCTAAAATCACCATCGCCCACGGGCAATTGCCGCCCCGGGAGCTGGAATCGCGCATGCGCCAATTCCTTAACAACGAAACCAACGTCCTGGTCTGCACCAACATCATCGGCAGCGGGCTGGACATCCAGCGGGCCAACACCATACTGGTCAATAACGCCCACGACTTCGGGTTGTCCGATTTGCACCAGCTCCGCGGCCGGGTTGGCCGTTTCCGGGAACAGGCGTTTGCGTATTTCCTGATTCCGGCTGTCGAGGTTATCCCTTCCGACGCCGTCAAGCGGCTCAAAGCCATCGAGGAATTCAGCGAGCTGGGCGCCGGGTTCAAAATAGCCCTGCGCGATATGGAAATCCGCGGCATCGGCAACATCCTGGGCCGGGAACAGCACGGATATATCTCGGCCATCGGATATCAACTTTACCTCCAACTGCTTGAGCAAGCCGTCAAGAAACACTCCAAGAAGAAATAACACCTTAGTATAACCGGTGGGATATTTAGAAATGTTAAAAGGGGCGCCTGACACGCGGTCAAAACGCCCCTTTGAATGCGAAACCGTTTAACAAAACCGTAGGTGACCTTATTTAGTCGGTTTTGTATAGATTCCTACTTCTTGGCGGCCGGCTTAGCGGCTGGCGCGGCCCCCTTAGCGGCGGCTCCGGCGGCCGGCTTGGCGGCTGGTGCGGCTCCACCTTTGGCAGGCGCGGCTCCCTTAACGGCGGCTCCGGCTGCTGGCTTGGCGCCTGGTGCGGTTCCGGCGGCCGGTGCGGCTTCGCCTTCAACTCCGGCTTCGCCTTCAGCAACGGCCTTCTTAACCTTCTTGGTGCGCTGCAGGATATTACGCACCTTCTGCAGCCCGAATACCGAATTGACTTCCTCTTTCCACTTTTCCTCTTCCTGAAGCCTTGCGATGCGCTCATCGCGCTTCAAGACGTTGCGATGGCGGGCCAGCCTGCCGCTGGTCACCAGACTTTTATGAATACCCATACTATTTTCTTACCTCCACTGGCGAACATTTCTTGAATCCATAATGAAGTTTCTTATATTTATCCAGGTTCTTGTTGGCCTCTTCGCGGGTATTGTATTTGCCCTGGTAAATAACCAAATTCTGTACGCCCTCCAGTTTTTCCTTGCGGACGAATATGCCGGCCGCGTTCTTATCGTTGAGAAACCTGAGCATCTTCTCGGACGACTGCACGCCGGATGCGTTGTCCTCGTAGTAAATCAGGCGGATGGACCAGACCTTAACGATAGGTTCCGGCGGAGGTGTTGGCCGCGGGGTTACCCTGTCTGTAGCGGCGGGATTCACGGCGTTTGTCGTAATCTCAGCGGGCTTGCCGCCGCGGAACCAGGCCGCGTAAATAATAAAAGCGATAATGACGATAACCAGCAAGCCCAGCAGAAGGGCGTTATAATTATTCGCCGTCGGCAAAACCCGGCCCGCCTGTTTTTTTACCTTATCCAGCTTAACCGGGAAAGGGCTGCGCAGTTTCGGATAAGGCCGGGGGCTGGTAAGTTCCGGTATGGTATGAGGCGCGTTATAATCGTCGGCCTTTTCCTGGGACAGGGCCGGCCCGGCCGGCTTAGAGCCCAGAGTAATCTCCTTGCCCGTATTCTTGCCCACATCAAGATTACGCTGCTTCAACACCTCGTAAAGCTCCGGCGATTCCCTTTTCTTGAACATAACGCTAGCCCTCCTTAAAAGACGAATTCGATTAGTGAGCATAGATTATATCGGGATTCTTGTCAACTTATCAGTAGAAAATTTAGTGGCAGTAGGAACGAAGTGACGTAGAACTACTGCCTCCCTTTAGGGACTGCTACTTACCCCACTTATTGAGCCGCAGTGAAATCCCGCACTTATGCGGGATTCCGCCGGGGTTAGGGACAGTTACCACGGGCGGGGAAAAGGGGAATAAGTAATTATTCGTGTTAATCAGTGTTTATCCGTGTCCCAGTTAGCGGAGACAATCAGATATTTTTACTTGACGTGCAAGCGTTTTTTCTTATCATACTCCCTCATAGATGCTAAACAATAGTTTGACCGATTGACAAAACTGATTCCAAATATAGGAGGTAAACAAATATGTGGTGGAAAATAGCTTTGGCTGCAGCGGTTATTTTAGTTGTCGGTATTGTCGTATTTGTTGCCTTGCCGGTTAAACAACCGGCAGTTCCGGCTGAAACTTCCCGGCCTGTTACGGATACTCAAGCGCCTTTACCCGGGCCGGAGCAAAATAAACAAGCCGTTCCGATTCTGGCTAAATTGATTGAGGGTAAAATTCTGGCGGTCAGCGATAAGGCCGATTTGAACCTGGTAGTCATCAGCTTAGGCAAAAGTGACGGCGTCGAGCCCGGGATGAAGTTTGACGTATATCGCTCCGGCAAATACATCGGTAAAATCCAGGTTGAAAAAGTCGAACCTCAGATTTCAAGCGCGGTCAGCATAAAGGAATCATTGGCTGAAGGCGTTAAAGTCGGCGACATCGTTACTCCGAGTGCCGAGTAATGATAATGACAACTTTTTAGATAACGGTGACAGAGCGATAACCTTAGCGAAGCATCCCTTGGTCGGAATCCGGTGACGCACACCTTGGGCGGGTTTTTCACACCGAATCGGCCGTCCGGCTCTTATCAAATATATTCTGCGCGACGTCGTGAATCATCTGCACCTGCTTGGGCGATTTGGTTTTGAGGTAGAGGTTGAACGACGATAGGGCACTGTCGGCAGATTTCGTGCTCTTGGGGATGATATCTTTCCCGAAGTCAAGTAATTTGGGCAGGGGAATATTTAAACTAACCGATATTTTATAAAGGGTTTCCAGCCGGGGCAGGATTTCACCCCGCTCAATCAGCCCGATGGCATCTTCGGACATACCTACCAAATGGGCGAATCCGGCTTGTTTCATCCGCATTTTCTTACGCAGGGCCCTGATATGCCCGCCTAATGACAGCGCCAGTTTATCTGTATTTGCCATATAACCCCTTTCTAACATCTTAGTCGATAATTGCATCCTTTGGAGGCGGTTTTTATCCTGATTTTGTTTAGGTTAAACATACTGAAAATCTTCTGTATACTTCTTGACAAGATTTAATAAAATTGTATCGTCAATAACAGAAGAAAGGATGAAACAAATAAACAAGTTCTTGCGAGAGGAGGTGATTTGGTATAGAGGGCGGGGAAAGTTTCCCAGTGGTATGGGAAAGTTTCCCAGTGGTATGGGAAGGTTCCCCAGTGGTATGGAAAAGTTTTCCAGTGGTATGGGAATGTTCCCCAGTGGTATGGGAATGTTTCCCAGTGGCATGGAAAGTTTTCCAGTGGTATAGGAAAGTTTCCCAGTGGTATGGGAAAGTTTTCTGGATGTGACTTAGAGTGTATTTCATAACTACTATAAGAGAGGAGCATAATATGCCAGGAAAAAATTATATACCGACAATGGACGCTGATTTTGAGCTCTGGCAGGCGAATTTTGTGGCCAAGGTGGTGGCAAATCCAACCGATTACGGGTTGATAGCCGGCGATGTGGTTGATGTAGCGGCTGATTCAACGGACTGGCAGGCCGACCTGGCCGCGCTGGTCGTGGCTCAAAATGCTTCTAAATCCGCGGCCCAGACCAAGGATGAAGCCCGTGATGCCCTGGAATCGGAGATTCGCTCGTTGGTAAAACGGATTCAGGCCAGAAAAGCCACGACCGATGCCCAGAGGCAGGAATTAGGTATTACTGTGCCGGACACGACCCGGACGCCGCTGTCCGAGCAGATTGTCCTGGCCACGTTGCCGCCGGTAATTCAACCCAAATGCACCGCTTCAAAGACGGTGCGGATTGGCTGGTATCCTGACCAGGATCCGGGCCAGAGCGAGGCATTGCCCCAGGGCATTAACGGGGTGGCGCTTTGGTACGCCGAGGGCGGTATTCCCAGCGATGAAAGCCAGTGGAAATTCCTGGCCCTGGACACCAATTCGCCTTATGTCCATAATGTCGGGAATGATTCTTCGGTGACGCTGGCGTATAAGGCGCAGTGGTTTGACCGGCGCAAGCGGATGGGCCCGTTCTGCGCTCCGGTTCTTTGCGCGGTGACAGCATAACCTCTAAATCTTAACCACGAAGGGCACAGAGAACACGAAGAAATATCTTTGTGAACTTTGTGTTCTTTGTGGTGAAAGGCAATTTATTTTATGGCATTACAACCGAATGAAGTCAAGACCGAGCACATCGCCAACGGCGCGGTTATCACGTCGAAGATTGCGCCGATTGCCGTAACCGGCGAGAAACTTGCTGCGGGCAGTGTCGTTACTGAAAAGATAGCTGACGGCGCGGTGACCAAGGATAAAATCGGGGAAAAACAGGTAACCACATCCCGGCTAAAGGATGCCGGTGTTACGACCGAGAAAATAGCCAACAATGCCGTGACTGCGGATAAAATCGCCGGAAGCGCAGTAATCGCAGAAAAAATCGCAGGGAACGCCGTAACCGCCGAAAAGATAGCCACCGGCGCAATCACCAGCCCCAAAATCGGCGAAGCCCAGGTGACCGGCGCCAAAATCGCCAGTGCCGCCGTAACCAGCGATAAAATCGCCAACGGCGCAGTGACACCGGCCAAATTATCCTTTACCCCGCCTTCTGTAGTCCGGCCTATCACTCCGGCCATAACCACCGATGAAATCGGCGCATTACAGGTTGCAGGTTCTAAATTACAGGATGCCGCTGTAACCGCGGCTAAACTGGCGACGAACGCCGTAGAGACCGCCAAGATTAAGGACGGAGCGGTTACCCCGGCTAAGCTCTCGTTTGCAGTGCCGTCCAGACCGCTGACTCCGCCCATCGCCACCGCCGAGATTGCCAATCAGGCCGTGACCGGAGCTAAAATAAAGGATTACGATGTCGGCTATACCCAGATAGCGTCCAACAGCATCAACCGCGAGAAGATTATTAACGGCGAGATTCTGACCGATAAGATAGCC
>JAZDFB010000047.1:0-10398 GCA_043808305.1 Planctomycetota bacterium
GCCATTTTGTAAAATAATATATAACTGTTCGTTCGAGTCGGTTGGTTTCTGCTCCTGTGTAGCAGGCATTTTATTAGATTCCGCTTGAGTCTTTTCCGGGGTTTGGGTGCTGGAACAGGCCGGGATGATGCCGGATACGATTAGGGCGGTTAATAGGATTATTATCTGCCTCATAATGGATAACTAACCATACAGGCATTGTTTGTCAACCTATTTTACCACGAAAGCACGAATCACGGAAAGCACGAAACTATTTAGTGTCTTTATTATTTCGCGCCTTCGTGGTAAACTTAACCCAAGTATTTCGCCAGTTGTTTGGCGGCCAGTGCGGGGTTTTTGGCGGTGAGGATGCCGGAAGAAACTGCCACGCGCAGTGGCTTACGGCTATGGGCCATTTTTAATTCGGCGATATTCCCTTTGTTTATTCCGCCTATCAGGAAATAGGGTATTTTGAGCCGTTTGGATGCATCAGCCAGATAGCTGTATCCGGCCGGTTTGAGCCCGGGTTTGGTCGGGGTAGGGTAGAACGGGCCGACTGAGACATAGTCCGCGCCCTGCGACTGGGCGGACAGCGCTTCTGTGATGTTATGCGATGTGGCGCCGATTATCCGCTCCGCTCCCAATATCCGGCGCGCCTGCTTTATGGTTATGTCCTCTTTGCCCAGATGGACGCCGTCGGCGTCTGACAGCAGGGCGATGTCGGCGCGGTCGTTGATGATGAACAGCTTGCGATACTGCCGGGTTATCTTGCGGATCTTCTGCGCCAGGGCCAGAAGCCGGTTATCATCTATGTTCTTTGCCCTGAGCTGGACCATATCCACTCCGGACGTGATAGGTTGTGAACCCCGGAAGCATTCGGGGCCATCCCGCCGTAGCGGGAGCAGTTTGGGCAGTTTCGTGATATCTTTCCCGGAAATCAGGAGATACAGGCGGACGTTTGCCAGCCAGCGCGCCGGATACAGGAAGAACCTGAATGACTGCTCAAGCTGGTATGCCTGGAACCTGAGCGATTCAACCCGGCGGGCCAGCCCGGGCAGGTCGGCCTTGAGGTATTCGATGATGGAGCGCAATGACTCCTGGAGCCGTTTAAGGTTGCTGGTGACGATTTCCGGCGGGGTCTTGGCGGTGATTTTATTGGCCTTGCCCACGTCGGCCGGGATGTCGCGCGAGGCGGCCAGCCGGCGTTCGAGCGGTTTCATCAGTTCAACCAGCCGGTGCCGGATGCTGCGGGCCGATTGGTAAAGCGGTTTGTCGTTAAGGGCGAAGCGGGCGTAGTCCTCGATGACCCGGGTGGCTTCGCGGGCGCGGTTGAGATTAACGTCGATGATACGGTAGAGCATAGGACACCTTAGCCACTGAGACATCCCGCAGTCTGCGGGATAAACTGCGCACACGGAGCGGGGGATTTAAAATTATACTGTTAAAATAACTTAATATCAAATGCTCTCTGTGGTCTCTGAGCCTCTGTGGCAGATTAATCTTATTATTTTATCAGTTACGCGTTGGTTGTCAATTCTTTGTTGCAGGAATAGCAGATGAACTTTGCGCCGGGGGTGAATAGGATGACGTTATAGTTTTGGCCGCATTTGGGGCAGGTGATGAGGTGCTTGTTCTGGAAGTCGGTTATTTTCTTCAGTTTTTCCTCGGTCAAATACCCTTTTTTAATCAGGATTTCGCCCAGTTTGAGCGGATAGTCGTCGGCCATTTCCACCTGAACGCCGAGGCATTCGTCAATCTGCTTTTCGGTGGCCAAGCCCAGTCGTATGGCAATCTTGCCGAAGACGTGGTCTTCCTTTAGCCGGCGCGCCTTGATGGCCTTGACCTCGATATTGCGTTTTTGGACGTCAATGAGCGCCTGGTATTGGGCCGGGGTGATGTATTTCTTTTCCAGGAGTATCTGCCCGAGCGGCTGCCATTCTACCTGGGTGCGCTGTAAATTAACGCACTCGGCTATGTGTTCGTGCGAGACCATCTTGGACCTGATGGCGATATCACCGAATATTAGGTCATCTTTTTGCGACATAGCGAATCAATCTAATTAATTATTAAAACTTTGCAATATATTTACAGTTTTCCGGACAGCCAGAGGCTGAGCCCGATGATGCTTTTGGCGTCTTTTATCCGGCCGGTCCGGAGCATCCGGCTGATGTCACGGCGGGTGAATGCGCGGCAGTTGATGTATTCATCGGCGTCCTGATGCGATTCCGTTTTTGCTTTAGCCAGCCCCTTGGCCGCGAAGAGGTGTATCTTTTCCGTGCAGAAACCGGGACAGCTGAAAAATGACAGGATTTTTTTCATAGTCCGGGCGGTGTAGCGGGTTTCTTCCTGCAGTTCGCGCCGGGCGCATCGGGCCGGTGGCTCATTCTTGTCCAGGGTGCCGGCCGGTATTTCCCAGAGCGATTGGCCGGTAGCGTAGCGGAACTGGCTGACCAGCAGGACTTTGTCCTTGCTGATGATGGGTATCATTGCGCTGGCGCCGGGGTGGACGATGGTGTCGCGTTCGAATCGGCGCCCGTCCGGGCCGGACAGGCGGCTTTTGACGATGTTAAATATCCGGCCGCGGTAAATATTTTTAGAGGATAGCGTCTTATATGCCATTGACTTCTCCAAACTGGGTCTGGTAGAGCCGCGAATAAAGCCCGTTTTTGTGGAGCAGTTCCTGGTGCGAGCCCTGTTCCATAATCCGGCCCTTATCCAGGACAATAATCCGGTGGGCGTTCTGGATAGTGGACAGGCGGTGCGCAATGATGAAAGTGGTTCGGTTCTGCTGTGACATCAGGTTATGCAGCGCGTTCTGGACTATTTTTTCGGATTCGGTATCCAGCGCCGATGTGGCTTCGTCCAAGAGCAGTATGGATGGGTTTTTAAGGACGGCCCGGGCGATGGCCACGCGCTGGCGTTCGCCGCCGGAGAGCTTGACGCCGCGTTCGCCGATAACGGTGCCGTAGCCCTGAGGCAGTGATTCGATAAAGTCGTCGATATATGCGGCGCGGGCGGCGGCCTTTATTTCGTCATCGGTTGCGCCGGGGCGGCCGTAAGCGATGTTTTCGCGGATGGTTGAGTTGAACAGGAAAGGTTCCTGCCCGACGATGGCGATATGTTTTAGGAGCGAGGCAAGTTTTACATTGCGGATATTGAGGCCATCAATGATTACATCGCCCTGGGTCGGGTCGTAGAACCGGGCAATCAGGTCAAGCAGGGTGGACTTGCCGGAGCCGGTCGGGCCGACCACGGCGATGATTTCGCCGATTTTGACCTTGAGGTTGATATCGCGGAGCACAGGCTCGCGGTCGTAAGCGAATGAGACGTTGTTGAATTCGATATTATTACTGAATGATTTCAGTTCGGTTGCATTGGGCGCGTCGACGATTTCCGGTTTTAAGTCCATCATCTCAAATATTCGCTGGGCTCCGCCCAGGGAAGCCTGGAGTGAGCCATAGGTCCGGCTGATGATGCGGATGGGTTTGAAGGCAAGTATTAGGAAAGCAACAAAGATAAAAGCTGTTGTTACTTCCAGCCGGCCGGTTTGAAGGACGTAAAGTAACCCGTAGGCGGCGCCCAGCAGCAATAAAGCGCCAATCATCTCGGTAGCGCTGAGGAGCAGGGCAATGGCGCGGGCCACGCCGAGCGACTTGCGGAAGAAGCCCATATGTTCTTTATCCAGGTCCTGCTTTTCTTTTTCTTCCATCTGGAACGATTTGACCACCTTGATGCCGGTGAATATCTGGTGCATCGATTCGGTTACCTCGCCCAGCTTGACCAGGCTCTTATAGCGATACTTGCGTATCTGACGGCTGAAAGCGACAATGGGCAGGGCGACAATGGGAACGCCGATGAGTATCAGCAGGGTTATCTGCCAGTCCAGGGCGAACATATATCCGAAGGTCATAAGTATCATAATGGGCTGCTGGATAAAATCGCCGAACAGAAGCTGGAGCGCGCCCTGGGTGATGGTGATGTCGTTGGTCATGCGCGAGAGCAGGTCGCCGGATTTCTTGTCCTGAAAAAACCTGATGGACAGGTTCATAAGGTGTCCGCAGACCTTATTGCGGATATCTATGATAATTTTAAGGGTAATGTATTCCTGGAGGTATTCTTTGAGGTAGTTGAAGATGACCACCAGGATAGTCATCAAAAGGTAGATGATAGCAATGTTAATGAGGGTTTTCCCGGGCGAATCGCCCTGGATATAGGATTCTAACGGTATGGTGAACTTCGCCGGCTGGGCGGCATTGGCAGCGCTGACGTCCGGGAGCGCGGCGCCGATTGCGATCTTGGTTTTCAAGACGTCACTGATTGGTTTTATCAGGAGAATCCGGCCCTGGGAAAGCAGCCCGTAAAAGATTATCGAGGCCATGGTCACGATAATCAGGACCCAGTAGCGCCGGGCAAAGGGATATAACTGGGCTATCAGTCTGCGAGAGTTATTCAGGTTCATATTAATGCGTGTTATTGCGGGTTAGCCAGCTTTTCGCATTCCGCCTTTATCGCCTGGATGCGGATTTTCGGCTCGGGCAATATTGCCGGGTTATCCAGAAGCGTTTTGCTTTCGGATATGACCATCTGGTAATCTTTTTTTATCTTGATTATGGATAGGCGTTCTATCTGGATGTTCCACCAGTCATTGGAATCAACCTTGAGGTCCGGCAGGATATCCAGGCAGGTTTTTATAGCCGCATCGTATTGTTCCAGGTTTTTGTATGATTGAACCAGCATATCAACGAATGCCAGTTTGTCCGGGTAAGCTTTTTGGGCATCCTGTAAATAGGGTATGGCCTTTTCGTAGTATTTAAGCCCGACCAGTATGCGGGCCAACGGCGCCTTATTTTTTATCAGGCGCGGCTTGGCGTCGTCGGTCTGTAATGCCGGGTGGATAATTATTTTCTGGTAGATTTCCATGGCCCGGGTGAGCTGGTTGGCAAGCTCGAGTTTTTGCCCGATTTCCTCCATCAGGTCAAGGTTGTCCGAAATAATCACGTTGATAGCGGCCCAGGCCGCTGAGACTATTTTTTCATCCGGGTCGCTCAAAGTCTGGAGCAGCGGAGCAATCGCCGACGGGTCCTTAATCCGGCCCAGCGCTCCGGCGGTTATCTGGCGGGTGCGGGGATCTTTGTCGGACAATAGTGATTTCACCAGGTCGGGGATAATACTTTTGTTGGACATTTTGCCTAAAGACTCGGCGGCAATCTGGCGGACATCCGGGAATTCATCGGACAGGAGTTTGACAAGCATAGGGGCATAATCAGGCAGTCCCATCCGCCCGAAGCTGTTGGCTGCGGACCAACGGATGTTTTTGCGCGTATCTTCAAGGTACTGGGCGATAATTTCGGCGCTGGTTGGATCTTTGAGGTTGCCAAGCAGCTCGATTACGGCGCGGGTGATATTTTCATTGTCCCGAATTTCGGGTGATTTGAGGTATTCGTGGAGCGTCGGTACGGCGTCCTTGGATTTTATCTTGTCCAGCGAATCAAGGATGACCAGGATGGTCGCTTCCGGTTCTGACTTGAGCCCAAGAAGAAGCGGCGCGACGGCGGTTGGCGTGGCAATTCGGCCAAAGACCGCGTAAATTTTATCACGGATGGTTTGTTCCTTGGCTCCGGATAGTATGCCGGTCAATGATGGGATAATCTTTTCATCGCCCAGATCACCCAGCAAAGCAATAATCTGAATGCGGATTTCTTCAACGGCCTTGGCGTCGGAACGGGCCGGAACGGGCTGGGTTATTATTTCCACTAACTTAGGAATCAGTTGCTTGGTTGCTTCTTTATCCAGCGTTTTAAGCTGTTCAATGGCGTATTTACGCATTATGGGCGAATCATCGTCCAGCGCGGCGGTCAGGTATTTGAGGACTGTGATGTCGTCATGCTGGGCCCTGGCCTGTTCAATACGGATTTTTAAAAGGTCCAGGCGCATGGTTGAGAGCGAGTTCTTGAGCTGTTCTATCTGCGCGTCTTTCTGCTTGAGCATATCCAGCTGGGTTACGATGGCCAGATTGAGCCACTGCTCGCGAGACGCGTATTTGTTATCATTCCACCAATTCAGCCATTCTTCCTTGGTGGAAAATGTTTGGAAAGTAATGGCGTATAAGGTTCGGTTTATTTCGGTATTGAGTTCGGATTTCTTATTGTTGAAGAGGCCGAGCAGGAACGGGACGCTTTTTTTAGTAGGGGCGTAGGCCAGTCCGCGGACTATCTGGCCGCGGATGATTTCGTCTTTAATAGGCTGGTTCAGGGATATCAAAAGCAGGCGGGCTGACTTTTCCGGGTCGGTAAACCTGAGTGCGTCATAGACCAGGGACAGTAGCGGCGTGTTTGCCCGGTCAAGCAGGTCGACTATAGGTTCAAGGAAGCGTTCGACCGTCTTAGCCCGGGCCTCGGGCTTGTGGGTGGTGCTGGTTTTCTTGTCATTAGACGTCAAGGCGGTCATTATGGTCCTGACGGCTTCTTCGTTATCGCTTTTAAGGCCGATGGTGATGATTTTGGCCGAGGTTTTATTGTCCAGATAAAGCAGGCGCTCGGCTGCGCTGGAGCGTTCTTCAGGAGAAGGCGAAACCAGCCTCTGTTTTAGGTGTTCTATTTCATCATAAGTAGTGACCGGTTGGATATCGTCCATCAGGTTAGCGCCCTTACTGTCAAGCGTCGGATTGGAAGGGAACTGCAATTCGTTGCTTTTGCAGGAATTAAGTAGTAATAATAACAGGGCAATCGCCGGTAGTTTTTTATACATATATCAGGTTCATTTTATACGTCCGTAATTAGTTGTCAATACAAAATAATAGTATTTAATCGGCAAAATAGGCTGATATATGAAATAGTTTCTGGTGCTCTAATTTGATAAGGTTAGATATAGCATTTGCCGAAATATATATATGGCGGATAACGAAATGATAACACAGAGCGATATTTCCCATGTTCAGGATCTGGGCAAGGACTTGATAGGCTATCTTCCTTCCAAAGTAGTGCCGCTGATTACCAGTTTCATTGCCACAGCGATTATTACAAGGATGATCAAGCCGGATGACTATGGGTTACTGACATTGGTTACCGCAACTGTTACTTTTGCCGGGACATTGGGGTTTGATTGGATAGGGTATTCAGTCTGGCGGTATTACGATCAATATAAACAGAGAGATGAACTATCCCTGTTTATGGGGACGATTATTAACCTTAATATTTTAATGGCCGCTATTGTTAGTGCCATTATTTATGGGATGGCCCTATTTAATAGCAATGATATCAGTTTCAGCCAGCTTTTGAAAATTGGCATATTGCTGTTAGTGATCGGGCGGGTTTATACATTCATCATTTTTATATTTCAATTGCAGAGAAAACCCATTAAATACAGTTTGTATTCCTCGACCGTAGCCGTGCTGAATGTGGCATTTATCGGCATATTCCTTTATTACTTTTCGGCCAGAGTGGACAATATTATTTATGCGGCTGTTATTGCCAACGGTATTGTATCTGTTCCGGGGATAATCGATCTTTATAGGAAACTCAGCGTGAAATGGTCATCTTTTTCCGGGCGTATAATCAAACAAGTAGTTTTGTTTGGATTGCCGCAATTGGGAACTTTATTAGGGGCTTTTTTGCTTTCTCTATCGGATCGCTATATGATAAAGTTTTATTTAAGCTCGGCTGATGTCGGTATTTACAGCGCCGGCTATAAAGTAGCCGAATTTTGCCTGAATTATTCATATAACTTTTTGCTTCTGGCAGTTATGCCCATAATCATCCAGGCATATGTAAAGCATGGAGAAAAGGTTGTCAGCGATAAGCTGAAGATGTTTATTGGAGTCTATCTTCTAATCCTGGTCCCGGCAGCATTCGGCACAATCGTTGTCGGGCAGGATATCGTGAAGATAATGATGGGCGTTGAATACCATGGTAGTTATATTATTTTGCCGTGGGTGGTTGGGGGCGTATTCTTTTTCGGATTGAGCCAATATTTTGTTTTGCCTTTACAGCTCAAGGAGAAACCTTCGATTATTGCGGCATTGATAACCGGCGCGGGCGTTCTTAATATATTGCTTAATATTGTTATGATACCAAGATGGGGTATAATCGGGGCTGCAGCCGCGACACTGATTGCTTATTTTGTGTATGCGGTTACTTCGTATTGGATTAATAATAAGTTTATAAAGATAAGCATACCTTTGGATACATTAATAAAATCCCTTGTGTCCGCGCTGGTTATGTATTTTAGCATAGATTTCGGTGTCAGCAAGTTTCTGAATCTGGGTTTGATACCCGGTTTGATTATAAAGATTGTTTGGGGAGCTGTTATCTATTTTGCGGTTTTGTATATTTTAAGAGAACCTATCATATCAAAATTGGCGTTTATAAGGGAAAAGAGCGCGGAATAAAATGAAGCACTTTTTATTCAAGGTATTTAAAAAGCCGTTTAAATTCTTTTCCGGATACGGGCTGACTAAATTCTATCCGATGTCGGTTATCTGGCCAAAGGTATACCGCAAAATTGTGGCTAATATGCATCCTAATTTAGTGGATGTTCAAGGGCATAAGATGTTTCTTGATTCGTATGATTCGCTTGGTTTATCCATGAACGATGTATATGAGCCGATTGAAACGAGTATTGTCAATCAATACGTAAAAAAGGGGGATGTTGTATTGGATATCGGGGCTAATATAGGATATTATACCCTTCTTTTTGCGCGGTTGGTCGGAGATGAAGGCAAGGTATACGCCTTCGAGCCGGAGCCGGATAATTTTGAGTTGCTCAAGAAAAATATTGAGATTAATAAATATGAGAATGTAGTATTGATTCCAAAAGCGGTATCGGATAAGGTGGGCAAGATTAGATTATATCTTTCCGGGAACAATAAAGGTGATAACCGAATATTCGACTCGCAGGACAACCGGCTTTATATAGATGTGGAAATGACGACTCTTAACGATTACTTCCGCGATTATAAAGGCAAAGTAGATTTTGTAAAAATGGATATCCAGGGGGCCGAAGGCAGAGCGGTTAGGGGTATGACTAACCTACTTAGTAATAATCGGCAAGCAAAAATCATCAGCGAATTCTGGCCCGGGGGTCTTGATAGGGCTGGGACTAAACCGGAAGAATATTTAAAGACGTTAGAATCTTTTGGTTTTAAGCTTAACATCATAGATGAGGAACAGTTAAAGATTACGCCTATAGAGGCGGATGAATTAATTAATATTCATAAACGGCACGAAGAGTGGAACTTATTCTGCGTCCGTAATTCCGCATAAAATTACGAGAGATTAAGCTTTATATTTTAATTTCTGCATCTAAGGAAAATGTGGTATTTTAAAGACCAGCTAAAATAGGATATATCCTTAATACTACATATAATATCATCATTTACTTATGAAGGTTTTATTTGTTACTGCGTGGTATCCCAGTTCGGTTCATTCTGTCGCGGGTATTTTTGTCCGTGAACATGCCAAGGCAATCTCTTTGTACAATGAAGTAACAGTGCTTTATCCGGAAATTGCCCCGACAAAATTGTCCCTATCGGACAGGATAGAGGACGGCTTGCGTACCATTAGGGTATTTTACAGGGTCCCAACTAAATATACTACTGTTATTTCTCAATTATGTGCGGTATATAAAGCATTTCGTTATCTTAGAAAGCATGGTTATACTCCGGACATTATTCACTCAAATACACACGAAGCTGGTATGGCCGGTTTGATGTTAGCTAAATTTTACCATCGACCGATGGTGATTACTGAGCACTATACTGGTTTTGTTAATCATCCTCCATTGACGTTACGGCAGAAGCTATTGGCCAAATGTGCGATGGCGCAGGCAAGAGTGGTTATGCCGGTCAGTAACTACTTAAGAGATGGCATGATTAAATTGGGTATTAATAATGAATTTTACGTTATTCCTAATGTTGTTAACACGGATATTTTCTTTTCATCAAATAAAGGAGTGATAAATAAAGCTCAAAAAAAAATACTTTTTGTTGGGTTACCACGGCCTCAAAAAGGGTTAAATTATCTTTTAGAAGCAATCTCGATTGTCAGTATGAATAGAGAAGATTTTGTATTGGATATCATTGGTAGTAGTGCTGATGATATGGGGTATGAGGCGCTAACTGTAAAATTGGGATTGAAAGGCAAGGTGCGATTCCACGGAATAAAACTAAAGAATGAAGTAGCGGAATTAATGCGCCAAAGTGATTTCGTCGTTCTGCCTGGTCTTTTTGAAACATTTGGAGTGGCGGCAATAGAAGCATTAGCTTCCGGCAAGCCGGTTATTACGACATCGACGGGCATCGCCCCTGAAGTTATAAGCAAGGAAACAGGGCTTTTAGTCCCGCCCGGAAATACGGGCGCTTTAAAAAATGCTATAGAGCATATGCTCGACCATTTTCAGGATTACGATCCGCAAGCGATTGCC
>JAZDFB010000048.1:0-4328 GCA_043808305.1 Planctomycetota bacterium
TTGGGCGGCAGCTCTTTCAGCACCTCGGCCTTGGTGCGCCTAAGCATAAAACATGCTATTTTTTTGCGCAGATTTTCAAGCGCCAACTGACTGCTCTGTTTCATAATCGGATTTTGAAATTTTTTGACAAAACCGCGGTACGAGCCCAAAAAACCGGGCATCAAAAAATCAAAAATAGACCAAATTTCAGATACGCTGTTTTCCAGCGGCGTACCGGTCAAGGCCAGCCGATAATCAGCGTTAATTTTTCCGAGAGCATTGATCCGACCACGGTCGTAGATCTGAATAATTCACCGCAGCCCAACCCGAATAATATTTTCCTTCAAAGGCTTGACGCCCAAAACGGCGCCCCTCAAATTGGCGGGGACCTTGATACTGATAACGATACTTATATAGACGCGAACTTTCTTCAGGTGGAAGAAAAGAGCGCTGGCTTCCTGCTTTCGCTTGTCCCTCCGGATGCCCTGGAGTCTTTTACTTGGTATAAGCTAACCGTCCAAAATGTTGAAGATATGTGCGGCAATGCCATGGACCCGATGCCGACTCTAGAATTTCAGACCAATGACAAGATTGCCGGTTTCAAGTCCTGGTATCCCAAAGGTGACAATGAATGCCCGGATGTACCGATCGCCGCCACTTTTAATACCTCCATGTATTATCACCGGATCCAGTTTGTCATCCTTGATTTAGATGACGGTAGCAATATTGATATTGTGTTAGACTGGCCTGATCAAACAGGAGTCTCCTCAGTTACTACCCCTGATGGAACCCTGCAGATTCTAAATGCGGATTTTATTAATCCCGGTACCAATTTTACCCGCTATGAATTCAGACCGGCCAACCCGCTAGATCCGGGCCATGAATATCACGCCTTTGTTTATACGAATCGGGCCATTGATTCAGCGGGTACACTGCTTAAAAAAGACTGGACTTTTTCTGTGGCCACGGCTGAAGACTGCACCTGCGCCCCGCAGATCAATGGACTTGACCCTGAAGACGGCGGGTGGGGGGAGTGTGTCACTATCAACGGCTACTGTTTTACCGGCACCACTAAACATAAGGCTGTTCCCGACCGGGTGTTGTTTGACACGGTAAATGCCAACATTGAATCTTTTAGCAGCAAATATATTGTAACCACTGCGCAAGTCGGCTTTAACGGGCCATATCCGCAGGCGGCTCCGGTAACCGTGCGCATTGATTATGAAGAAGCGACCTACGGCCAGGTTGAATCCGATCCCTTTGACTATGTTTATACCAGCAATACAGAGGCTACCGGCCCCTGCCTTTTTTCCGAATCTCATTCTTCCTGCTATCCGGGCGCGGCCGTGACTTTAAGGGGAATCAGATTTAAAAACGCGGCGGATACGACTGTCCGGCAGGTTACTTTTGCCGCCGGCGCCCTGAACGCCGGAATAAACTCCTGGGCAGATACCGTTATTACCACCAATGTTCCGAACACGGCCGAAATAGATAACCATGACGGCGATGTTAACGTGACCAATGAGGTTGGTACTTCGAACGGGATTCCTTTTGATATTTGCCAGCCCCCGCCGGGAGTGCCGATTATTATCAGTTATACACCAAATTGCAGTACGGCTTGTGTAAACACTTTGCCCACGGTTAAATTTAATAAGGTTGAAATGGATGCCGGCACCTTTACTCCCGGCTCGGTTACGCTCCAGCGCTGCAGTGATGATGAATGCACGGCCTTTGATTTTAATTATATTACTAATCCGGTTTATTTTTACGACGCGGCTGAAGAAGAGGGTATTTTAGAAATAGACTACCCCGGCAACTTAACAGAAAATCGCCGGTACCGGGTAATCTTGGACGGGGCGGTTATTTTAAGCACCGAGGGGGTTAAGATTGGCAATTTAAATTATGATTTGGACACCAAATTTTCCTGGACCTTCGGTACCAAGAACGACCCCACTACCTGTGAAATAAATGAAACGAGGGTTTCACCCCTGATAAAAACCATAAAAATAGGGGGCAGTACCACTTATTACGCCTCTGCCTATGCCTCGCCCAATGAGTGTTCCGCTGCCGGCCAAAAATTAAAGGCCACTGATTATAACTGGGCCTGGGCTTCTTCTGTTCCGGCTGTGGCCACAATCGCTGAAGCCGATGCAAACGCTGATGGCAATGTTGACCCGATTCAGGTGGCCACTGCCAGTGCCATTACTACTGGCACAACCCTAATTACTCCGACTGAAGCCGCCTCCGGCATAGCGGCCACAACTTCGGCCACTTTAAATGTTGAAGATGACCCGACTTCCTGCTTTGATAATTCAGAGTGTGAGTTTAACGAACTTAATCAGCAATGTCCCGGAAGCGTTTGCTTGAATAACCATTGCACGCCGGTATTTCTTCTCCCACCCAATGAATTTTCTCCTGACTCAGGTCCCATTGGCACCTGGGTGACTCTTGCCGGCTGCTGGTTCGGCAACTACGTGGAAGGAAAAAGCCAGGTAACTTTTAATAATAATAAAATTGGCAAAATTCCTAACGAAGCCCTCTGCGGCAAGAGCTGGATGAATTATCAAATAATAAGAGAAGTTCCCGATGAGGACACCCCGGATCTTTTAGACAATGCTATTGACGGCCGGATCACGGTTGTCGGCGGCAATAGCTCTTCCTATACCTATAATCCTATTGCCACAAGTGACTCATTTGACGTTGACTTGAGTGCCAAAGGCCCGCAAATATGTGCCCTGGCTCCCACGAAAGGAATAATGGGCACCGCTGTTACGGTTAGGGGCGAAGGCTTTGAAACGCCAAGAAATCCTGCCTGGAACGTGACCTTTTTTGACGCGCCGGCCAGCCGGGTTAATGTTTCCGCCGCTGATTATGGCACCTGGGTGGACCAGAATATCGAAGGAAAGGTGCCTACGGCCGCTGACTCCGGCGGAGTACAGGTAGACAAGAACGGCGACCTCAGTAATCTCTATGGCTTTCAGGTTTTGCCGCCCGCGTGTATTCCTTGTGAAAACGATTTTGTCTGCAATCCCCGGGGATGCGGTTATGACGGCTGCTGCCATGACCGGCCGACGATCGTATCAACAACGCCAACAAACGGACAGGTGGACGTATGTTTAAATGCGGCGATCAGAATAAATTTCAGCGAAAAAATGGATAAGAACACCATTACTACGGGTGTCGGCGGGACGGTTGTCATGTGGAGAGAGGCCATTCCTCCGGCAGTACAAACCCAAATTGATTTAACGGACCATATAACCGTAAGAGACAGATCAATTACCATCAATCTTGGCTTACTGGAAAGGCACCATCATTATCTCTTAAGTCTTAACGGGCCGGCTATCCGCAATATTTATGGGGTAGCTATGGCCGGATCCCAAGAAATTAATTTCTATACCGCGGATACCGATGCGGCCTGTGAATTTTCAAAATTAGAATTAGTCCCCGCTTCCCACACTTTCACCGCTCTTACCCAAAACCAGAACTTTGATGCCATCGCTCTGGATGGTGACGGCAATCCGCTTAGCCGGGTTCCGGGAGTATATGACTGGAACTGGGTCTGGTCTTCAGACGATAAAACGACAGTGGCCATTACTACCAACTCAGATGCTGACGGGCAGATAGATTGGCAGACGGCGACGCCCCAAAAGAACGGAAATACGCGCGTTAAGGTTGTTGCCCAGGCGACGGCCGGTTGGGAGGGGGAAAAAACCGCCACCGCGCCTATCAGGGTGATGATATGTGATTTGCCTTGGCAATATGAAGACGCTGCCGGAAATTGCGATGTTCTCCCGGGCACCTGCGGTGATTATAATTTTGACCTTTTCTATTGTCAGGGGGGCTTGGGCTATTGCGAAAATGATACCACTAATAACTGCCTTTACAGTTATACCGCCATTGGTTGCCCGAGCGCTGACCTTGATGACTGTTGCCCCAATGTCGGTGAAAAATGCATTTACCCTGCCGGAAATTTGCCGGATTTTGACCTAAAGGTTGAGCGCGGCACTGCTGATGACGTTTTGAAACAATTTTTATTCAAAGAATCGGATAAATGCGTCGGCATGGATGTGAGTTGTACGGCCGATGTCCAGTGTTCGATTTACGAACCCGATCTCATCTGCGGTTCCAATAAAGACGGCATCGGTATCAGAATATATGCCAACCCCGAAGGCCTCTCTCCCCGCGCCTGGTATGACACCAATATTGATAATGCCGGCTCGCCTTCTTCAACAACAGTTGACGGCTATGAGGCGGTAAGGGACGGCCGGACGGTTTATGTGGCCGCGGCTAATGTTGTTGGCGGCAATATTTATAATAATATCTATCTTATTTCCTATAATGATGATGCC
>JAZDFB010000049.1:0-7996 GCA_043808305.1 Planctomycetota bacterium
GAACGTTATCTGCGTGGTGGAAACACACGACGATTTCCGGGGTATTGAGAAAACCGGCTCTTACAGCGGGGTTTACCATATTCTGTTAGGCCGAATCGCGCCGCTGGAGGATTGCGGCCCGGATAAGTTAACCATAGGACAACTGCTTAACCGCATCCGGCAGGATGCTAATATCAGGGAGCTTATTTTAGCTACTAACCCGACCATGGAAGGGGACAATACGGCTCTTTACCTGAAACAGGAAATAGCCAATATTTTACCACAGGGCAGGCAGGTTAAGATAACCCGGCTGGCCCGGGGCATACCGGCCGGAAGCACTATCGGCTACATTAATAAGGCGACGCTGTCCGAGTCATTGTCAGGCCGGCAGGAATACGCGAAATAACAATGGTTGACCAGAATAAGATGTCGTTAGGCATGTCTCCGCGGATGGAACAGAGACTGAAGCTTTCAGCCCTGCAAATCCAGGCCATGGAAATATTACAGCTCCAGCGGATGGAACTGCTGAATAAGATTAAAGAGGAACTGGAATCGAACCCGACCCTGGAAGTAATTGAAGAGACGGAAAGCAAGGATGAGCCGGTTGCCGCACCGGAAAACACGGACGAGAATGCCGAGGCGGCTGAAGAGAAAGAGGATATTGTCGAGAAGATAGACAATACCCGGGACGAGATGCCGGCGCCCAGTTACAAAAGATACGATGGGGTGAACAAGAAGGATGAGGCTATCCAGAACACACCGGCCCCGACATTGACGCTTCAGGATTACATTTACCATCAATTCATAGCCATAAATATCACCGACGAGCAGCGTAAGATAGGGGAGCAGATTATATATAACATCGACAGCGAAGGTTATCTCAAGACGCCCATAGAAGAAATCGCCCAAACGACCGGGGTTATGCCGGACTTGGCCAAGAGCGTGCTGACTTTGATACAGCATCTTGACCCGCCGGGCGTGGGCGCGACATCGCTTGAAGAGTGCCTGATATTGCAGCTTGATGACGAGGATTCGGAACTGGAACTTAAGAAAACGATAATCAGCCGGTATCTTAAGGATATAGAAGAAAACCGGATTCCCCAAATCGCCAAGAAGCTGGGCCTGTCCGTTGAAGAGTTGAACGATGTGATTAAGGAGATAGAGCACCTCAACCCGCATCCGGGCGCGGATTTCGACCCGGACAAGATATCATACGTGGCGCCGGATGTGACGATAAAAGAAATTGACGGCAATTACGAGATTATCCTGGAAAACGATTATATCCCGCGGATGCGCATCAGCAATTATTACCAGCAGATGGCCCAGCAGAACATCGGCGGCAAGACGGCCAGGGATTTTATCCAGGGCAAAATGGAATCTGCCAAGCGGCTGATTAACGCCATAGAACTCCGGCAGAGGACGCTCAGGCGCATCAGCCAGACTATCGTAGACATACAAACGGATTTTTTTAAGCACGGCATTACCCGCCTGAAGTCCCTTAAAATGAAAGAAGTGGCCAAGAAATTAGGGCTTCATATTTCGACCATCAGCCGGGCAATTTCCAATAAATACATCCAGACGCCAAACGGATTGTTCCGGATGAAATTCTTTTTTAGCTCATCCACGGAGATGCCGTCGGGCCAGCAGATGACCCAGCAGAACGTCCTGAACGCCCTGAAGGAGATAGTAAATAAGGAAGATAAGAAGACACCTTTGCGCGATGCGCAGATTATGGATATCCTGAAATCGAAGCAGTTCCCGGTGTCGCGCCGGACCGTGGCCAAGTACCGGACCATGCTTAAGATACCGTCGATTGCCAAAAGAAAGGCTTATTGAACAATGCCGATTGAACAAGAAGTCAATATATTACAGCAGAAGATATCCGATCTGAAGAAAGAGATTTCCGGTATTGTCGTCGGGCACGACGAGGTGGTCGAACAAGTCATCATAGCAATGCTGGCCGGCGGGCACTCGCTTATGGAAGGCGTGCCGGGCATCGGCAAGACGTTATTGGTTAAGAGCATCAGCCGGTGCCTGAATCTTTCTTTTGGGCGGATACAGTTCACGCCGGACCTGATGCCGGGCGATATTACCGGCACCAACATCATCGTGGATGACCCGTCCGGCAAAAAGGTGTTCCAGTTCCAGCCCGGCCCGGTATTCCATAACATTATCCTGGCGGATGAAATCAACCGGGCGACGCCTAAAACCCAGTCGGCTTTATTGGAGTCAATGCAGGAGACGACCGTGACGATTAACGGGGTGAAATACGACCTGCCCCGTCCATTCCTGGTTCTGGCCACCCAGAACCCGATAGAGATGGAAGGGACTTATCCGCTGCCCGAGGCGCAACTGGACAGGTTTTTCTTTAAAATCACGATGAAGATGCCGTCGTTGGTTGAGTTCAACGAGATTATTAACCGGACTACGGGCGAAGTTAAAACGGCATTAAAATCCGTATTCAGCCAGGATGAAATAACCCGGGCCGGCCAATTGCTCAGGCAGGTGCCGATAGCATCGCATCTGGTTGAATATACCAGCAAGCTGGTTATGGCGACTCACCCACAAAGCGAATTCAGCACGGAATCGGTGCGGAAATACGTGCGATACGGGGCCAGCCCGCGCGGGGCGCAATCGATTGTTCTGGCCGCCAAGGCCTGCGCCATTATCCGGGGCCGGTTCAACGTGGCTCAGGAAGATATTATTAAAATGTCGTTCCCGGCGCTTAAGCACAGGTTAATCCTTAACCTTGAGGGTGAGACTTCGGGTATCGCACCCGATGAAATCATCCGTGATATTGTTGATAGTCTGCCAAAGGTGCCGGAACAAGTATCTAAGTTGTTTTCCTTGACAGAGCCTTGATTGCTGTTAAGGTATGCCCAAATATCCAAAACTTAATTTAGGAGGTTGAGCATGAGTGATTTAGAAAACAACAAAAATGAGAGTTTTGAGCCCGAAGACAACAAGCAGAATCCGGAAGGCGCAGCCAAAGAAGAAGAGGCGTTTGTATTCGAGTCGGAATCAGGCGCCGAGGCGCCGGTCGAACCCAACCCCAAGCCGGAAGATGCACCCAAGGATAAGATTGAGGATACTAAGGACGCCCCGATTCCGCTTGATGCAGGCGTGGATAAAAACAAGAAAGACAAGGATTCACGAAAGAAGTTCACGCCGACCCAGCCGACCCCGGCCGCAAAGAAATTAACTTATATCGTCCTTTTCCAGGGCTTGTTGTTGCTGGTTACGGTAGTCCTTGACATTATGTTTTTCTTTGAATCCAACGACTTGAAAAAAGTGGTAAGTGAACGCGATACCAAGATAAAGTCGGTGACTAAAGACAGGGATGAATTGCAGTCCGATATGAAGAAGGCGCGCGAGCTTATTGAGAAGCTCAACGAAGATGTCAAGCGCCTGACCGGCGACAAAGCCGGACTGGAGTCCGAATTAGCCACGCTGTCCGAGATACGCGCTAATCTGGTCAAGGAAAAGTCAGACGTAAGCAATCAGCTTAGCGACCTCCAGACCGAACACAGCAAGAAGCTTCAGGAGTTGGCTGAGGTTTCCAACAACCTGAAAAACCTTGAGGCCGACTACAAGAAAGTGGTGGACGAAAAGGCGGCCAAGGATAAGGATTTGGAAAAGGCTAATGCCGATTACGCCGAGCTCAAAAAGAATTTCGACGAGTTGACGACAAATTACGAGATACTCAAGAAATCACAGGCGATAAGCCAGGAACAGTTCGCCTTAATATACGAGGCATACAAGGCGCCGGCCGGTAAAATGATTGATAGCCTGGCCGCGGTCCAGGCGTCTTTGGAATCCGGAAGTGATTTCCGTTTGTTCAATGAGGCATTAAAAACGCTGGAGATACCTTATGGGGAGCTGGTTACGTCGCTCAACCAGACCTCGATAAATTTTACGTCTTTCAAATTAATGAAGCTGGCGTATGATAATTACCTGGAATCGCTGGATCGTTGGAAAACGCTGGCCCGCCTGAATCCGACCGGCAAGCCCGGCAACTGGGCGACTAAAACGATCAAGACGGAAGACCCGATAGTTTCGGCCGAGGACCGGCCGTGGGTTGACCATCTTCAGTACATCTGGAAACAGTCCGCGGTATATATCAAAGCCAGCCGCGTTTTGCTGTCAGCGCAAGAATGGTTCCTGTATGACCAGTGCCCGGCTTGCGACGGCAAGCATTCGTTTGTCTGTATCAAGTGCGGCGGAGACGGCAAGTGTTTCAGCTGCAAAGGGCAAGGGTTCACCGAACTGGCCGGGGTGGTTATCAAGTGCGAGGCCTGCGAAGGCAGCTCGCGCTGCCCGCTCTGTAACGGCAGCCAGAATATTCCCTGCCCGGTGTGCCAGTTTAATAAGTAGACCTGAGGAAAACGGTAATTCCCGGTGTTTTAATCAGGCAGGATCACCTTTTATTCCTAACTAACGCTTTTTTCATTTTCCGGGTCATTTTCTTTATGGCTCTCTCGCGCTTGAAAGCGGCTGATAGATCAGGGCACTTTTTTTTATAAATGAGTCTGACCGGCCTTCTTGACCGGGTATAACGCGCGCCTTTGCCGGAATTATGGGCGTCAATTCTTTTGCGGATATTGTTAGTGATACCGGTATAAAATGAGCCGTCAACGCATTTTAATATATAGACATGCCACATAGAAATAATATTGCCCCTGACGGAATAGCAGCCTTCGGTTAACTTAACTAATTTCGTATGAAGATGCACTAATCCCGCTGGAATAGGTCCCTAAAGGGAGGCTACGCACCCGGAACCCCGCTAATGCGGGATAAGGTGCCGGGTAACTCGTTGCACTCGAACCGGCACTAATAAGGTGCCACTCCCGCATAAGTGCGGGATTTCGCTGTGGCTCAATAAGTCCGCGGAGTTTATCCCGCCTTCGGGCGGGGCTCCAAGTGGCACTAACCCAGTGCAAATATCACTAAGCCTGTTTTTTGCACTGGATAAGATGGCAGTAACTCTCTTTGGTCGAACTGCCATTAATGCGGAAGGGGGGATTTGAACCCCCAAGCCCTAACGGGCATTAGGTCCTGAACCTAACGCGTCTGCCAGTTCCGCCACTCCCGCGCCGGAATTAAGTTTAGTTCTTTTATCATTTACTCTTGACGTTGTCACTATTTTTAGTATATTTTATAACATTAACTAAAACAGTATCATATGAGCAGTAACATTAAAATCATACTAAAAAACCGGAAAGCGTATTTCAACTACGAGATACTCGATAAATACGAGGCAGGCCTGGTTCTATTCGGGATGGAGGTTAAGTCGTTGCGTGAAGGCAAGGTCAGCATCAACGAGGCGTTTGCCCGGCCTTCGGATAACGAGCTATTCATTTACCAGATAGACATAGCGGTCTATAAAAACGCCCGGGCCGACGGCTATCAGCCCAAGCGGCCCAGGAAATTGCTTCTCCATAAGAACGAGATAGCCCGGCTTATCGGCCGGATAATGGAAAAAGGCTTGACTTTAATCCCGCTGGCGCTATACTTCAAAGACGGCATCGCCAAACTGGAGCTCGGCCTGGCCCGGGGTAAGAAATTGTACGATAAACGGGAATCACTCAAGGAAAAATCGGTCCAGCGTGATATCCAAAAGGCGATGAAAAGATAATGATTGTGGTCCCGATGCAGCCTATTGGCTTCATAGGATTTTATTTCGCGATAACTCCGCCTCAGGCGGATAACAGCGAGTAAGAGGGGGTGAACAGGCTTCGACCGGGTTGTTTGTTGCAGTCGTTGCATACCGAGGTTGCCGGGAGGCCTCGTTAAAAACCTGGCAAAATAATGTAGGTGCCGAACCTGCATATAACCTGGCTGCTTAATGCGGCCACGCTGATCTGTTCTTGCCTGCGAGGGCAGAACCCGGCGTCAAAGTAGTAGGCTACGGTTTGAGCCGCGCCCGAAGGGCTCGGCCGGAAACTAAAACTTTGGGCTAACCTGGTATCAGCCGGTGTCAGGGCGGTTATCAGGCGACACTTAAATCAGACACTTTGTATGGAGATACGGCTGTGGTAACACTTTGGGACGGGGGTTCGATTCCCCCCACCTCCATTAGTGGCAGTTCGACCAAAGGGAGTTATACTTCGGCAGTTGGAGCCCCGCCCGAAGGCGGGATGAACTCCGCGGACTTATTGAGCCACAGTGAAATCCCGCACTTATGCGGGATTTCAGCGGGATTAATGCGTCTCGGCGTACTGATTCTATATTTTTCTTCTACCTGTTCTTGTCGGCTATCCGTACTGACAAGATATTGTCCTCCACTCATTTTTCTGAATAATTTCATAAGAAATATTTGACTCTTGGTGTTTTACTGATATAAGACACGGAAATTTTTGTAATTCTGCAATATAGAAAGGGATAAGTAATATGATGACCAAAAGCGGCGTGAAGAAATTAATGAAGCAGAAGGGCGTGAAGTTTATTGAGATATGGTTCACCGATATCCTGGGTATGTTGAAGGCGTTTACTATCCCTAAGGAGGAACTGGACAAGGCATTTGACGAAGGGATGGGATTCGACGGCTCTTCGGTCCTGGGTTTTACCCGGATTGATGAAAGCGATATGGTGGCTGTGCCTGACCCGTCAACCTTTGTGGTTCTGCCGTGGCGTCCCAGGGAAAAGGCTACCGGCCGGATGTTTGCCGATGTCTTGAATCCCGACCGGACCCCGTTTGAAGGCGATCCCAGATATATCCTTAAGAAGAACCTTGATATTGTCAAGAAGCTCGGTTATACGTATTTTGTCGGCCCGGAACTGGAATATTTCTATTTCAAGGATTCCAGCAAGACTGAAGTCCTGGATTCCGGCGGATATTTTGACCTGATACCGCGCGATGAGGCGGTTGACCTGAGGCGTGAGACTGTCCTGACGCTTGAGGAAATGGGCATAGAGGTGGAATACAGCCACCACGAGTGCGCCGAGAGCCAGCACGAGATAGACCTCCGTTATAAAGACGCGCTGACGATGTCGGATATCGTGATGACATACCGGCTGGCAGTCAAGGAAGTCGCTTTCCGGAACGGCGTCTATGCGACATTTATGCCCAAGCCGTTATTCGGGCAAAACGGCTCCGGGATGCACGTTCATATGTCGCTTTACAAGGACGGCAAGAACGCTTTCTTCAGCCCTAAAGGCAAATATTATCTCTCGGATATGGCCGTGAAATTCGTGGGCGGGCTTCTGAAGTACGGCAGCGAGGTATCTTCGGTGATGTGCCAGTGGGTGAACTCTTACAAACGGTTGGTGCCGGGCTATGAAGCGCCGGTGTATCTGTCCTGGGCACAGCAGAACAGGTCGGATTTAATCAGAATCCCGATGTATAAACCCGGCAAAGCCGGAGCCACCCGGATAGAATTCCGCGCGCCTGACCCGGCCTGTAACCCTTATCTGACCTTTGCCTGCCTTTTAGGGGCGGGAATGAAGGGCATAAAGGAAAATCTCAGGCCGCCTATCCCGGTAGAGGAAAACGTCTATAGGATGAGCAACGAGGAGAGGAAGAGTCGGGGCATCGGCACTCTGCCCGGCAGTTTGATAGAAGCGATTGAACTGACCGAGAAAAGCGCTCTGGTTAAAGAAGTGCTGGGCGAGCATACCTTCAGGGAATTTATCGGCAACAAGCATATCGAATGGGATAATTACCGCACCCAGGTAACGACGTACGAGTTGTCGCGCTATCTGCCGATACTATAGTCGGCTGTCTGTGAAGTTGTACTTCGGCAGTTGGATGGCGCTTCGGCGCCAGACTTACTGCCGAGTATCCTCGGCTGTAACTCACTACGTTCGAACAGCCGATGGACAGCCGACTATACCCGGCAGTAATTTCATAGTCCGGCAGTTTGAGCGTAGCGAATTATACTCCAGCAGTTTGAACGTTAGTGAATTACTGCTGGGTATTCTCGGCTGATAACGCTCCTTTGTCGCTAACAGCCGATGGACTGCCGACTATACTGGGCTGTAACTCGTCCCGCCTTGGCGGGACTCTAACAGCCCAAGT
>JAZDFB010000050.1:0-8435 GCA_043808305.1 Planctomycetota bacterium
TTCCTGGAAGACATCTGGAGCCAGAACTTCTTCAACTACTTCGCCTCGCCCCTTAAAATAAGCGAATACCTGACCGGGCTGGTGCTCACCAGCATCTTCACCGGCGCGGCCGGGCTGGTGATAATGACCGCCATCGCCGGGCTTGGGTTCGGGTACAACTTCTTCAGAATCGGGCTGATGCTCCTGCCCGATATGGTAATCCTATTCGCCTTCGGCGTCGCCCTGGGCATTTTCATAGTTGCAATGATATTCCGGCTCGGGCCGTCGGCCGAATGGCTGGGCTGGCCGATACCGTTTATCCTGTCCATATTCTCAGGGGTATTCTACCCCATATCAACTCTGCCGGCCGGACTGCAAGTGGTTGCCCGGATAATCCCGGCCAGTTACGTATTTGAGAGTATGCGCGCCATAATAGGCGGCGGAACAGTTCCCGGCCAGCTGGCATATAATCTGGCAACCGGCGCCGGGCTGGCATTGGGATACCTGGTATTGATGTATATATTCTTCATAAGGGTTTACAGGAGAAACCTGAAGAACGGCAACATCGCCCGTTTCAGCGCCGAGATTTAGGAATCGGGAACCTGCTAAAACACGCTAATTAATCACCGTTTCCCCAGATACCCTGCGACGGATTGGACGGGTTTTTTGACAGCTAACCCTTTATTTTATTACTCTACAGGTCATTTTCACGTAGGGGGGGTGGGGGGTAGGGTATAGGGGGGTAGCCTATGCAATCTCAGGACAGTCCCCTCTTCTCCGCGGGGCGCGTCACCCCGGGCCGGATAGACTCTACGCCTATGCCGTGCGCAATCCCCGTGGATAAAGCCTGCCCTCTTAGCCGTCTCAGTGATGAGTTATCACTGAGGCCGTTAAGAATTTATGCCCAGTCGACGCAGACTCATCGCCCAGCCCGTTATGATTATACGCGGTAACTCCGGGGATTGTCCGCCGGGAAGGGGTAGAATCCAAGCCGGGAAGGCTAAGAATTCAGGCTGGCCGGACTAAGAGTGCAGGACCAGGCCGGTACGAGTCCTGGTAGTAACTCCGGGGATTGTCCGGGGACGCCGGGGACAATCCTCGCGGCCTCCGCGATGGCTGTCCGCTGGGGGAAAAATAAATAAAATGGGTTATTTGTTGATTTTAAGCAGGGGTTGGAGCAACAGTTGTGGGTCTACGGCCGCCGTGCCGCGATGGATTGGGGTCAGAGCTCCATACACTTTATTTGGCAGAACATTCCTAATTTAAACAATAATGTGTATAAGGAATGTGTGGCGGCAACTGATTCAGATAGAAAGATTAGGGTTATCGCCACGATTGGTTATTCTCCCGTCAAGCTACGCTTGCGGGATCTAAGTGCCAGTACGTCGTATACTCCTACTGGCACTAAGACCGCCCCTACTATCTATACTAATCCGTGAAATCTGTGGCTAATCATTTTCCCGCTGGAATACGCGGGCTTGTTATTTTTTATTGGTATGCGGGAAGGTTCCTGACATCTCGCATCTGGTCTGCTTCTGAAGAGGCGGCGTCTCTTTGCAATTCGGACATTTCCCCGGTTTTTCCTGGGTGAACTCGCATTTGGGACATTCGTAATACGAGATTATTTTCGAATAGCTTTTCTCTTTGAATTCCAAGGCCTTCTTGCATTGGGAACATTTCCCGGTTTTGGCAGAGGTTTCGTCAGGGTGGTCCGGGCAGGCGTAAACTTCCTTGATGCACATCTGCTCTTCTTTTATATTTGCGCTCTGGCAGAAGAAGCATTTATCCTGCTCCACTAATTTGGCCGGTGATAATTTCTTGCCCCCGCACCCGGGGCATTTTTTATCTGTTTCATTTTCCGGGAC
Source organism: Planctomycetota bacterium (assembly GCA_043808305.1). Lineage (GTDB taxonomy): Bacteria > Planctomycetota > MHYJ01 > JACQXL01 > JACQXL01 > JBBAAP01. The sequence goes on from JAZDFB010000050.1 coordinate 1,845, forward strand.
AAACTTTTTCTTGCAGTCCTGGCATTGATAACCGTTAAGAATTTTATTGCAGTCGGCGCATACGGCCATTTTCTCTTTCTTTTTCATATCGCAGGGGAATTTCTTCATCAAAACCTTAAGCCTGACCCCGTTCATCCATTTGACCGATTCGTGAGCCACCTCCTGAGGCGGCATATTATGCTCTCCGGGAAAGAGTTTAAGAGTGACCGGGCATTTCATATCCTTGACCTGTTTTTCAGCTCGCTCCATTTCAGAGCGGTTAAAGTCTTTTTCACCGCACATCAACCAATAAGCTATTTTCGGGAGATTAAAACCACCGGACGGAAAAACCCCGCCATTTGCGATATGTCCGGCTGCCTTGAACTCAACGGAAAACATAGTCGCGACGCGCGAACCGCCTGACCAGCCCGATACATAAACCGCATCGGTATCAACAGAGAATCTCTTTTGGGTGTCCTGCCACATACTTTGGATGGCTTCGGTCTGAACCGGGCCGTTTGTTGAATCATTGGAACCAACTATAATCCAACCGGCCTCTTCGCAGGCGCCATGGAAAAGTCCGACATAGCCCGGCCCGTCAGCGCCGGGCGAGAAACAGTAAAGAATCGGCCATTTTCCCTTGGGCGTGTAATTTTTGGGAAGATAACAGGCGTATGAATACTGCGGTTTATCCTTGCATGAAACCTTGCTGATTAATTCCCCCGGCGCGATTGTTTTCTGGTCCTCTTCTGATTGCAGTAATCCAAAAGGAAAACTTAAAGCAATCACAATAAATACCCACAAAAGCACTGTTTTCCCCATACGCTTGTCCTCCATTTATAATTCAGCCGGGGGGCAGCGTCAAATCGCCACTCTATTATCCGCGCTAATCGCTCCACTTGCGACAGATATTCAGCGACATCAGCGAATACGATGTTGCCAGGGGGGCGAAGTCTTCCCACCACCGGCTGACCTCGTTTGACCAGGAGCCGTCGGGTTTCTGCATCCCGGCTAATTTACCCACCAATTCGTTTGCCCAGAGGTGTTCTTTTTTGCCTGCCTGTCCGGCAGACAGGTCGGCCGTGACCAGTGTCTTCTCGCCATAAGCGTCCAGCGATTTGGCAAAGGTGTGGTAATAATAGAACAGACCCTGTTTGCCTAAGTTGGGCTCGGCATCGGTCCTGAGCCCGGGGTTTTCGTCCAATGTATAGTTGGACTTTATCCAGTTATAGGCGGCCTGGACGCGCGGGTCGTTCTTGTCCAGATAGGCGTAGATGAAACTCTTCACGCCGGCATAGGTCATAGAGCCGTAGGTCTTTAGCACCTTTTTGCCGTCCGGAGTGGTCTTTTCGCCGCCCTTGCTTTCGACCGGCGAGTAGGAAAATCCGCCGGAGTTCTCGGTGGCGCGGAATTTGTTGTATTCGCTGGAGTCCTGGACCTTGGCCAGGAACTCGACCGCCCGCTTGTAGACCTCGCTGTCCTTAGGCAATCCGGCCAGGTGAAGCGCGTCCATGGCATAGGCGGTGGTGGACAGGTTGGCGTTGACCGTGCCCTTCTTTTCGTCATAGCCCCAGCCGCCGAAGTCCTTGTCGGCCGATTCCGGGCCGTTCTGCGATTTGACCAGGTATTCGGTGGCTTTCTTTATCACGGCCTCTATCCGGCCGGCAACGGAGTTATTAACCGGGGGCCGGGAAGAGATAATAACAACCCCGTCTTTTACGGAATAACTCCAGTCTACCAGGGACAGCATATCTTTTAGTGCCCATCCCAGCGGGATATCAACCACATTATAACAGAAAGTTACCTGTGTATCCTTAATGGCTGTTGTATCAATTTGGATATCAATGCCCGGCACAGTTTCTTTGATAAACTTGATTATTTCGGCAAGCGCAGTCGGTTCTTTGAAAGGGAAAGTTACTTTTCGCTCCAATAACGCGGCGGTTGTTTTGTCAAGTTCGGAGACCTGCTTTTCCTTGGATACGGTCCTGAGCGCGACCAGCGCCAGGGAGGTCTTGTAAACCTCAAATGCCGGGAATTTACCGGCGTCTATGACCGCACCGGTTTCTGTCTGCCGGGGCAGGAGGTAGTTGACGGCGGACGTAATCTGCGCCTGGTAAGCGTTGCGGACGTCCTCGGGCGACTCGGCCAGGATTATCAGGCCCATAGCCGTGAAAGCAACGTCGGACTTGCCTTCCAGGTCCGGGAACGCGCCATCCGGAAGTTGCTTGGCCATAAACCATTTCAGCCCCTTGTTGAAGGTATCATCCAGCTGTTTGCGGGCGGAAACGGGCTCGGCCTTGGCCGGCAGAATTGTTGTGGTATGCGCCTCCGGAATCGGCTTGGCCTCAACTACCGGCGGTTTTTCGGGCACTGCCGTAGGTTTGACTATCGTGGAAAACCAGATAATCGCTCCGCCGATTAACATCAGGACAATCACCAGCCATATGTTTTTCATAATAACCTTGCCTTTCTTAAATCCGAAACACTAATTCCGAAATCCGAAACAATCTCCAATGCCCAAAATTCTAATTTCCCAAATGGCCAGTTTAGAACATTCGGTAATTGGGATTTGTTTAGAAATTATGGTTTAGGATTTAGATTTTTATTTAAAGTATTTCTTTATCACCTCGTCATATTGGGCCGGCCAGTAGGGCCGGGCGACGGCTTCTTCGTAAAGTTTCTTGAGATACAGCGGCGTAATGCTCACAGGGGTAAGCGGCTGGGGATAAGTTATAATTGGTTCTGTTACCCCACCGCCTGCCCCGCTTGGGCCGGATTGGGCCAGGGCGTTGGCCCTTGAGAAACCGCTGTCCTGCTTCTGGGCAGTAATCTTATAATATTCCTGAAGTTTGTCAAGAAGAGCCTGTATCCGGGCGGCGTCTGGGCTGTCCCGGGGCAGTTCCCGGACGGATTGGCTGAATTCATTGAGTTTTTCCAGCATCATAGACGGCGCGGCACTGCCCTGCTCCATCTCGCGCACCAGTTTCTCTATCTTGGCAAGCAGTTCTTTTCCGGTATCGCCGGATGTTGCTTGCAGTGTTTTTACCTGTGTTTTTATATCGGAGATTTGTGCGTTATTTTGGATTTCGGATTTCGGATTTCGGGTTTGACCGCTATTCGCGGGGATTGGCGTCTGCTGGATTATTACCAGAACTATCATAGCTATCAGGAACATTATCAGATAGGAAACCTTGTAGCGTAGTTCGGGATTCGTTGGCCGTTGTTCGTTGCTGTTGATTAGCCTGGATTCCACCGGGTTAAGCGATGGCTTGTTGAGGCATTCGACGAAGGTGCTGAGGTAGTTCCTGTCGGCTAGTTTCTCGTCCAGGAATATGGCCGTATCCATAAGCGACGGGCGGCCGACTATCCCGGCAACGGCGCCGATAAGCAGGCCGGCCGCGGGCAGGACGCTAATAAAAATTGGATTAAACGAATCAAACGGAATCAGCTTCAAGGCAAGGCTGATGATAATGGCGGCCGCGGCGCCGTAAGCGCCCCACTGGAACGCCCGGGCAAATATCACCCGCCGGGTCAGCCGGCCCGAAACCGATTTGATGTAATCTAACATAATACAAGCACTAATGCCTAATTTAAGTATCCGCTATTCATTCGTCATTATGATTTAGTCATTTTTTGGAATTTTCTTCCTTCTCCTTCTCCTCTTCCTGTTTCTGCTTCTCTTCCTGTTCTTTCCTGGCTTTTTCTATTATTATTTCCCGGAGTTGTATCTCTTCCTGGGCGTTCTTCTTGAGCTGAACCAGTTCCTTTTCATCGGGCGCCCGGAAGGTGACAACCACTTTTGTGCCGCGTTCGGGCAGGATTTCCTTGTAAGGATAATAATGCCCGCCCTGGGTCGGGTCGTTGAGTATGGCGGTCGAGTCGTGCCAGGTGGCTATAATGGTCTTGCTGTAGTTGGCCTGGTATATTTTTTGGCCGGTGGGCAGGCCGGTGTCGTAGTCGATATCATCCACGAACCTGGAGCCGGTGAACGACCAGCCGGTCCGGGGCATGGCTTTTCCGGTGATATTGCTGATAACTAAATCCTCGGCGGCGTAGGTAACGGGCTTGCCATCCTTGGTCCAGGCGATATTAACCAGCACCAGGTCGCCCTTGGGAATGGCCGTATCGCCGAAGTTTTTGGCTGACTTTTCGTCCGGCTCTTCTTTTAATCCCATCAGGATCAAACCGAGGTGCAGGTTCTGGGGCTTGCAGAACATTATTATCAGGGTTTCGTGCTCCTTGCCGCTGTTGTCGGCGCAGGCGTAGAATTCCAGCGGCCAGGTCGGATTGGCCATAACGCCGTCTATCTCGATACGGTCTATTTTCTTGTCCTTAATCTCTCCTTTGTCATCGCGGATGATATTGAAAATCACCCGCTCGCCGGCTGACAGTGTTGTTACCTCGGTGCCGGCGGTAGGCGTGATGGCTGACGGTTGTTCCGGCGTTACGACCTTGCCGTTAGGGCCGTCCGCGGCAAAGATATAGCCGAAGAAAACCAGAACCAGCAACGGCAGGTAATATTTCATATTTAATCTCGTCACAGAGACCTATTAATATATTCTTTTCTTCGTATCCTCTGCGCCTCTGCGGCTAATATGCCACAAATCACCCAAGATTCAATCAAAACTTAAGAGAAAATCCGGTTTCGAACCAGCGCCCGGGCTGGTAGTAATCTATCACCTCTTTATACTGCCGGTTAAACAGGTTATGCACCGTAATGAAGAAGGAGCTGTTCTTGTTTATCACGGATGACAGGTCCAATTCGGTAACGGCGCTTTTGTTGAGCCGGTTAACGCCGGTATTTTCCGGGTCGGTATAGCGCGGGCCGGTAATCCGGGTTTTAAGGTTAAGAACGGTGCCGGCATTGGCCTGGAACCTCAGTCCCAGGCTGGACTGCCAGAGCGGGATTTCCTCGACGCGTTTGCCTTCTATGGCCGGGTCGTCCGACCTGTCCTTCTTGTACGACGCATCGTTAAAGGTGTAATTGGCCGTGGCGCTCAGCTGTTCAACGACCCGGTATTGAGCCTCGGCTTCGACGACATTAACCGCCATCTGGGTTACGTTGCGCGGGCGGTATATGTTGTCCGGGTCGCGCATATAGTCCCAGGCGCCCTTGAGAGTAGACTGCGAAACGGTCAACCGCCCGGACAGGTCTTTGGTAAACTTATAATCGGCGCCGGCATCAACCGACCAGAGCGTTTCCGGATTAAGGTTGGGGTTGCCCTGAAAGGTCACCGGCCCGTAGGGCGTGGTCGGCAGATACAGGTCGGAAACAGCCGGAGCCCGGTAGGCTTTGCCGACAGCCGCGCGCAGGGTGGCCCGTTCGTTGAGGTGATACATCGCGCCGACCCGGGGCGAGACCTGGCTGCCAAACTCCTCGTGCTTGTCATAGCGCAGTCCCAGGGTCAATATCATGGCGTTGCCGGCCAAAAGCGATATCTCGTCCTGGACATAGAGCGCCTGCGAGTTGACGGTTTCGTTTATGATGCCGTTGGCCTCCTCGACCAGAACATCCTCCGTTTTGCTATCCGCGCCGATGGTCAGGAGATGGTCCTTGAGCGGCTGGAGCGATTGCTGGACCTGCACGCCGGTTGTGGACTGGTCGTATTTGCCGATGGGCATAAAATACCAATCCAGGTCCTGGTCCAGCCCGTTGCGGTAGACCCGAACCGCTAAATCCGACGGCGTGTTTTTAGCCAGGGTATTTTTATATGTAAGGTTAACATAGTCGGTAGCCAGGTTGCGGATGAAATTATCCTCGCGGCCTTTGCCGTCATCCCGGCCCAGCGCCAGATTAATTGACGAGTCGTCGTTCAGCTTCCAACCGGCTTTTATTGAAGCGTTCTGGGATGCCCAGTTTTTAGGTGTGCCGTTGGTGTTTTTGAGGTAACCGTCCGTGGAGCGGTCGCCGGCGCTGATGAAATAATCCATCCGGCCCAGGTTCATCCCGTGATTTACCGAATTGCTGTAAGTATTAAAACTGCCTACCGTGGTCCTGAGCCCGGCTTTTTGATTATCCTGAGATGATTTGGTGATGATATTTATCACCCCGCCGATGGCGTTGGAGCCGTAGAGCGCCGAGGCCGGTCCTCGGACTATTTCTATCCGTTCGATATTATCGGTAGCCAGCATGCGCAGGTCGACGTCGCCCATGTATTCTTCGTTAACCGGCCGGCCGTCCATCAGCACCAGGACCCGCTGGACGCCGTAGTTGCCGGGCAGGCCGCGGGCGTCGAGCCGGGGCTTGGAGCCGGGAAAATCGCCGCCTTGGACGTCCATACCGGCCTGGTGGGCCAGGAGCTGGTCAACGGTCCGGGCATTGGATTCGCTGATTTCACGGGAGGTGATAATCGTAACATCACCGGAAAGGTCCTCAACCTGGTGCTTGGTCTTGGTCGCAGTGACAACTACTTCACTCGTTGCCTGGGTCGGGGACGTCTCGCTGTTAACTGTTGCGACCATTCCTGTTAAAACAACAATTCCGGCGACAATCCGGTAAAATCTCATTATATCGTTCCTTTCAACTACATATGTCGGGTATATTACGCAGTCCTATCTATATATATTAAACGTAAAATATGGCAGAAAGTTCATTTATTTTACCGGATTTTT
>JAZDFB010000051.1:0-40294 GCA_043808305.1 Planctomycetota bacterium
CTTTAGAATCATTCGGATTTAGATTTCGCGCCTTATTATAATCAGCAATAGCCAGATTAAGGTCACCTTTATCTTTATATGCAACGCCGCGGTTATTGTAAGCCTCGGTAAAGTTTGGACTCAGTTCTATCGCTTTGGTGCAATTAGCAATATCCAAGTCAAGGTCGCCCTTATCATAACATGCAAGACCCCAGTTGTGGTAAGCCGAGGCATATTTTGGGTTTAATTCTATCGCCTTGGTATAATCGGAAATAGCACCGTCAATGTCGCCTTTCATTCTTTTCCCCTCCCCACGATTATTATAAGCCATAGCCAATTTTGGGTCTAACTTGATTGCCATATCAAAATCAGCGATAGCGCCGTCTAAATCACTTTTTCCCAGCTTTAATACGCCACGATTGTAATACGCCCCAGAATACTTTGGGTTTAGTTCTATTGCCTTATTATAATCAGCAATAGCCTGGTCAAGGCTACCTTGCTTATAGTAGGCAAGACCGTGGTTGTTGTAAGCCTCAGCAATGGTTGGATCCAATTCTATTGCTTTATCAGCGGTTTTGAGCGCTTCCTCATAACGGCTAAGTCCTACAAGAGCTGCGCTTTTGTTACACCATGCTTTAGAATTATTCGGATTTAGCGCTATGGCTTTATCAGCGGTTTTTAACATCTCTTCAAAGTGACTGGTATTCGTAAGCTCTGATTCGTTATTAGGTATTTCTTTCAGGGTGGTTTGCTCCGCTGGTTTTACCTCGGTTGGTTTCTGCTCCGGTGAATAAGGTGTTTTGCTGTATTGGTCTACTAAACGTTTTCCCGGGCTTTGGCTACTGGAACAGGCCGGGATGATGCCGAATACGATTAGGGCGGTTAATGATATGAATATTATCTGCCTCATAATAGATAACTAACCATACAGGCATTGTTTGTCAATTTATTCAGCCACAGAGACACAGAGCACTTAGAGGCCTTGATGACAGGGACTGTTCTGACGGAATAGTCCCAAAGGGAGGCTCTCGCACCCGGGATAAGGGACAACCCCGACGAAATAGTCGGGATAAGTGCCGGGCCCTGATGGAGTAATCAGGATAAGGGACACTAACTCCCTATGCTCGAAGTGTCCCTAATAACTCGTTGCACTTGAACCGGCACTAATAACTCGCTATGCTCGAAGTGTCACTAAGAAAGGCGGTAGCTCTAGCTCTGGCGGATATAGGTTCGCTTCTTGTCGTTATTTTAGTTGACTTGGCCGGTAAATATGATTTAATAAGAATTATGAATGACTTAAGACAATGGGCCGATAAGATGGCGCGGATAGGCGATTACAAGCGTAAAGAGAACGCCCGATGGCTTAATAAGATATCCATCCGCCAGCGGATTAAGATGATTGAGGAATTAATGCTTATGGCAGATATGCCTGTTAATGGACTTCCGGCATCACGCCTTTTTTGTTCCTTAGCCAAATCATTAGAAAAACGATATGCCAGCAAAGCGTAGCTTCCGGGACCTTTTTAACGCCGCCATTGGCCTCTTAAACAAAGAAGATATTGAATATGTGCTTATAGGCGGGGTGGCGTCTGATATCTGGGGCAGACCGAGGAAAACTCTGGATGTGGATATTGTGCTTCAGGTTTTGCCCCGGGGTTATACGGATTTTTTGGCCAAGGCTCAAAAGCATAAATTTACCTTCAATTACGATAAGGCATTGAGACAGCTTAAGAATATGGGGATGTGCCGCCTGAATTACGGCGGCTATCATGCGGATTTCATTATGGGCTATTCTGAGTTTGAAGAGGTGATATTCCTAAGGAAGCGGAAAGTTAAGATATTTGATAAGGTTATTTGGGTGGCTTCGGCTGAGGATGTGATTCTTTATAAACTGCTATCCAACCGGCCGATAGACCAGTCCGATATCGCCAATATTATTATTGCTCAGGGAAACAAATTGGATAAGCATTACCTGAGGATACGGGCTCGCCAGATGCAGAAAGGCCTTTTTCGGACAGATATCAAAACCGGCCTGGAAAAAGCCCTGGACGAATAGCGCTGCAACCACGAATAGCCACGAATGAACACTAACCGCGGATTGGGTAGATTAGGCCGATTAACCTAAGTTCTATTTTTTCTCTTCCGGGACTTCCACTCCGAGCTCTTTGAGCGCCGCACGGGCACGGGCTATCTCAAGTTCATCGTTATAATGCCGGATAAGGAATTTGATATCCCCGATATTATCTTTGCCGATACGCTCTTTTGCGCCCAGTTCCACCAGGGAGATAGCGGCAAATCCGCGCACATGGGGAATCCCGCTCTTGAGGCATTTTTGCAGTTCCGGGATGGCTTCATAGGCGCGCAGTTTACCTAAGGCGCCGGCGGCTGCTTCCTGGACATTCCAGATGTCATCATCCAGCGCCTTAATCAACAGCGGTATCGCCTCGGTTGCGCCGATGTCGCCCAGGGCGGTTACCGCTGACCAGCGGATATGACCCTGCGGTTCGTTCTTAAGTAATTCTATCAGGTCGGGAATCGCCTCTTTTGCCTTGAGTTTTCCCAGGTCGCTAGCCGCTCCTTCGCGACGCGCCTCGCTTTCGCTTTTAAGTAAGGGTATCAGAAACGGTATCAAAAACGGTATTGCTTCTGTAACCCGCATCTTGACCAACGCATTCATCGCGCTATCACGCACCCGACTATTTAAAAGGTTGATTATTTGCGGTATGGCTTCTCTGGCATCAAGGCGGGCAAGCACTTCAATAGCCGCGCACTGTAAAAATATATCATCACTGTCCAGAAGATTGATTATTTTTGGCACAACATCTCTATCTCCGATTTGGCTTATGGCCTCTACTGCCGCCGCTCGTATTGAGCTGTTGGCATCCGCCACATAAGCGCCAGGTTTTTGTTGTGCAGGAGGACGGCTTTCCAACTCCAACAGTTTTATCAGTTCCGGTAGCGCTTCGGTCGCTTTTAACCGACCAAGTGAGATAATAGCCGGCTCGCAAAGGCGCTTATCATTCAGTAGGTTTATCAGTTTCGGGATAGATTCTTTTGCTTCTAATTCACCAAGGGCTTCAATCGCCTCCATACGGACTGTCTCATCAGCATCATCAAGGCGCTTCATCATTTCCGGTATGATTTCCTTAGCCTTGATATCTACTAAAACTCCTATCGCCCGACGACGCGCATAGCTGTCTTCGTTGGTTAGTAATTTGAGAAGTTCCGGGATTACCTCGGTTGCATTTAGTTTGACAAGCGTTTCAGCCGCATATGCCTGCGGATTAGGATAACGTTGTGTTTGGGCATTGACTTCTCTTTCCATAAACATCTTTAATAGCTCAGGAATGGCCTCCCGGGCGTTCATACCGGCCAGTACGTTAACGGCATGATGACCTGCAAATGGGGCTTCGCTTCGGAGTAGTTTTAAGAGTTCCGGCACGGCTGATTTATCGTTCATCTTAATAAGCGCATCCTCCGCGTAGAGCCGCTCAATCCAGCTCTGCGATGTAGAGTCATAATTTGTCAGCTTACGCACCAGTTCTTTTATCTGTTGCTGGCGTGCTTCATCTGTCGGAATAAGTAGGCTACTACCGCTGGCTACGGGCACAGATGCCTGACCGGTAGGGGAGATGGGTTTTTGAGTCACGGACGGTTGCACGTTTAAAGCAGATGGCTGAACAGGCGGTGGCTTGGCAGTTATTTCCTGCGGCGGTGTTTGGGCAGTTGTTTCCTGCTGGGGCGGGGCCGTAGTGGTTTCGGGCGGTTTGGTCTGGGTGCCTGTGCAACCCGATACTATAACCAGCCAGATTAGCAAAGCGATTGTCAGTCGTTTCATTGATACTTTCATTTTTTTCTCCGCTATCAATAGTAATATAAATATGTTTACATTGAAGGCGCGGGAATGTCAATTTATTTAGCCCAAGGCTATGCTTGGGATAAGATGCCACTCCCGGCGGAATAGCCGGGATAAGTGCCGGGCCCTGATGGAGTAATCAGGATAAGGGACACTAACTCCCTATGCTCGAAGTGTCCCTAATAACTCGTTGCACTCGAACCGGCACTAATAACTCACTGCGTTCGCACTAATCCCGCTGGAATAAGTCCCTAAAGGGAGGCTTCGCACCGGGATAACGTGCCAGTAACTCATGGATTCGAACTGGCACTAACTCTTGACATACGGGTTATTATAATATTTGTTATAGCTTATACTAAAGTATTTATATAATGTTATACCTTAAGGTATTAATGTATTAATCCGAAAATAGGAATTATATGAATTACCACAAATACGCCAAGCGCATATTGGCCTCGGAGATTTCGGCCATCGAATCGGTCAGCCGCAAGCTGAACAGTCCGGCGATGCGGAATGCTTTTAAGCGGGTGATAGGCCTGATGATTAACTGCAAGGGCCGGGTGGTGGTGACCGGTATGGGCAAGGCCGGCATTATCGGCGAGAAGATATCGGCCACGCTGGCTTCGACCGGGACGCCTTCTTTGTTCCTGCATCCGGCCGAGGCATACCACGGCGATTTGGGCCGGGTGACCCGGGACGACGTGGTGCTGGCGCTGTCCAACAGCGGGGAGACGGATGAGATTATCAGGCTGTTGCCGTCGTTGAAGAAGATAGGCGCTAAAATCATTTCTATCACCGGCTCGGGCAAATCGCTCCTGGGCCGGCACAGCGACCTGGTCCTGGAAATCGGGCGCATCAAGGAGTCGTGCGAATGGGGTATGGTGCCGTCGGCCAGCACAACGGCTTTGCTGGCGCTGGGCGATGCCATTGCCTTGACGGTCATCAAGAACCGCCGGTTCTCCAAGGAGCAGTTCGCCTTTTACCATCCGGGCGGCGAGCTGGGCCGGAAACTGCTCAAGGTCCGTGATGTTATGCGCACCGGCAAACGGCATCCGGTTATGAACCAGAAACGGAACGTCCGCCAGGCGTTAACGGCTATTACCAAGAGCCGGGCCGGGGCGGTTAGCGTTATTGACGGCAATAAGAAACTGGTCGGGATATTCACGGACGGTGACCTTAGGCGCCATATCGGGCGCGACCCGGCCGTTATTAATCAGCCACTGGAAAAGGTGATGACCCGGCATCCGACCGTGATTAATCAGGATAAACTCCTGACCGAGGCGCTTCGGATACTGCGCGACAAGAAGATAGACGAACTGCCGGTGGTTGATGCCAAGGGCCGGTCTGTGGGTATGCTGGACGTGCAGGATGTCCTTTCGGTTGACATTTAATCCTGTTCCTGAGCATTATCAGTCCCCAAGGAAGTATGGTATGAGCATAAAAGACATCAAGATGGTGATATTTGACGTGGACGGCGTTATGACCAACGGCCAGATACACTTGGATAATAAAGGCATCGAGACCCAGATTTTTGACGTGCACGACGGTTCGGGGATAATTTATCTGCACAGATGCGGCATTTTGACGGCCATCATCAGCGGGCGCGGCCCGAAGGCGACGCTGTTCCGCGCTAAGCAGGTGGGGACAACCGAGATTCATCAGGATGTGAAGAATAAGGTCGATGCCCTGGATAAGATACTCAGAAAATACAGGTTATCCGCATCCGACGTATGTTACGTAGGCGACGATTTGCTGGATATCCCGGTTATGAAACGGGTCGGCTATCCGGTGGCGGTGCAGAACGCCCGGACCGAGGTTAAGCGCCACGCCAAATACGTTACCCGGCGTTGCGGCGGCGGCGGCGCCATCCGCGAGCTGGTGGAGAAGATTCTCAAAGCCCAGCGCAAATGGGAAGAAATAATACTGGCTCACTATGAAAACGCCTGATAGACATATCTTGTGGTTGCCGGTTTTTGTCATCCTGATAGCGGCAGTGTCGCTGGCACAGGAGACCAAGCCGGTTGAGCCGCCGCCAGACCAGCGCGTCAAGGAAATCGGACAGACCGTGACTAACTGGAATTACGCCCATTACAAAGAGGATAAACTGCTCTGGGAATCGCGCGGCAAAACGGCCGTCATTAAGGATACCAAGGTGACGGTCCAGGGGCTGGAGATGATATATTACCCCAAGCCAACCGTGACGGCGACGGATAGCGCGCCCGCGGAAACAGACCCGGGCCGTATTTTTATCAACGCCGACGAGGGCGTTATCCGCAAGAATGATAATTTCGCGGCTTTGAAAGGGAATATAAACGCCCGGTGGGAGAAAAAGAATACCCTGGGTAAAATCGATATAACCAACAAGCTGGCGGCTGACGAATTGGTAATGGATATGGCGTCCAAAGTTTTATCGTCAACCGGCTTTGTCAGCATCACGCACTGGCTGGAACAGCAAAACGCCGATAACACGGCGCCTGAGAATGCGCCGCATATATTTATCACCGGCAAGGGATTCACCGGACAGAGCAACCTGTCCACATTTACTTTCCACCAATTAGTGCAGGTTAAAATGAACGGATTGGGCTTTAGCCCGTTGCTTTTCAACCCGCCGGCCCAGCCGCCCGGCGATAAAACCGCGTCCGGCGAGACGACTATCGTGGCAAATGACAGTATGGAGGCCGTGCCGGCGTCGTTCCGCCAGGAAAACGACAGCCGCCGGATTTCCTTTACCGGCAAGGTCGTCCTGACCCAGGGGCCGACCAAGCTTTATACGGACCATCTGGAGATTCTGGTAGTCCGGACCGTTAATGCGCAGACCAAGCTGAATGAGTATATGCTGAATAATACCCGCGCCTTCGGCGGGGTGCGCATAGAAAACCAGACGGCGTTGAGCAGTTCGGACTGGAGCGCCGCGTCGGATACCTTCATCCGCGACGATATCGCCGGCACGGTGTTTTTTACGGCCACCGGGAATACCCTGGCAAACCTCAGGACCAATAGCCTGAATTTTGTGGCGCGCACCCTGCAGATGCGGACGGCCCAGAATATCCTGACCCTGAAAGGCGAGAAACGCCTGGTCATAGAATCTCCGATAAGCGGCACGGCGGACACCAGCCGGATTAATATTACCGCCCGGGATGACGTCCAGGCGTATATGTCCGACGGGCGGATAGTTTTCCAGAACAGCGTCAGGATGAGCCAGGAACAGAACCCGGTCAGCAATACCGAAGTGTCGGCTCTGGACCAGCTGATATCCGATAAGTTAGCGCTTTCTTTCGACCCGATATCGAATACCGTAAGCAAGATGCGGGCTGAGGGCAATGTTATGCTGATGGGCATGACCGGGAGCTGGGCCCAGGGCGAATGCCTGGAATGGGACCCGGCTACGGGCCAGATTGATATCAGGTCCAACCGCAAGGTTAAAGTCTGGCATAATAAGACCTTGCTCGAGTCGGACGAGATAATAATATTTACGGCAGTCGGCGGAGCTGTCCAGATAGGGCAGTGGGAGAGGATTGAAGGCAGGTCAAAGGAAGGAGGCAGCGGCGTCATTAAGATGGCGACGCCCAAATAGATATGAATAGAACTGAAGCATTGGCGCTGGTGGAATCCAAGATAACGAATATCAATCTCAGGAAGCACATCCTGGCCGTGGAATGCGTGATGAAATCCCTGGCCAGGGAACTTAAGCAGGACGAGGATAAATGGGCGATGGCCGGATTGCTGCACGACCTGGATTATGAAGAGACCAAGTCGGCTCCGGAGCGGCACGCCCTGGCCACGGCCGAGATGCTTAAAGACAAGGATTTGGGGGCGGATATCATCGATGCCATTTTGGCCCATGCCGATAAGAAACCGCGGGTTACGCCGATGGAACAGGCCATATACTGCGCCGACCCGGCGACGGGTTTCCTGGTGGCTTGCGCCCTGATTCGGCCGGAGAAGAAACTGTCGGCCGTGGATGTGCCGTTTGCCCGGAGCCGGATGAAAGAGAAACGCTTTGCGGCCGGCGCTAACCGCGATGCCATGAACAGCTGCTCGGCGCTGGGGATGGATTTGGACAGGTTTTTGCAGATATCGCTGGATGCCATGAAGTCCATCAGCGCGGATTTGGGCCTGTAAGACACCTGTTACCCGGATTAGTTCTTGTCCTGAGAGCCCCAAAGAGGAACTGCTGCACAATAATATATTGTGGATACATTGACTCCGCCTAAGCCGCTATACTGGGTTGCCGTTGCATTCATCAGCGGCATCTTTACCGCTTCTTATTTGCCTCAACTATCATCTTTCCTGACCCTGTCGGTCTTGGGATTCCTGGGCGCCTTGGCATTAATCCTGTATCTGGCAAAACGCGGCAGATTCGCGCGCACGGTGATTCTGCTTGCAATGTGCTTTTTGGGCGGCATCTTCCGGCTGGATTCAGCGCAGTCTTTGCCGGCTGACCACATAGCGCGCCTGTTCCCCGGGGATATGCAGGTATCTGCCGAAGGCATTGTTATAGAAGAACCGGTTATTTACCAGCCCAGGCCCAATCCTATTGACGAGAACCCGCGGCCGGATAAACCGTATGGGAATTTCGTGCTGGATATCAGGTTAATTGCTTGCGATGGCATTACTTCAACAGCACGCGGCCTGGTTCGCGTGAACTTCACCGGACCTGCCGGGAATATCCGGTACGGCGACCGGGTCAGCCTGGACGGGCTGATGTATGCTCCGGCCGGCCCGACTAATCCCGGAGAGTTCGATTACCGGCAATATCTCTTTCGTCAGGGCGTATACCTGATTATAAAGTGCAATAATACCGCCAAAATCAAGGTTTTGGCGCCGGGTCAGGGCAGCGCCGTTTTCAGCATGGTATACGGCATCCGGCGGGCTGTTTCCGGCAAGATAGACCGGATGTTTTCGGCCCGGCGCGTGCCGTTCTTTGATGAGCAATCCCTGGCAAACACCGCTTCGTTGATAAAAACCCTGTTGCTGGGCGACCGGTCGTCTTTTCCGCAGGATATCCAGGACAAGTTTATGAGGACGGGGACTATACATTATCTCTCGGTAAGCGGGGCGCACCTGGCCATAGTCGTGGCTATATGCTTTATGGTATGCTGGTGGGTCGGAATCACCGGCCGGGCGCGGATAGTTGTTACTTTGATTGCCGCGGTCGGCTATACTGCTGTAACCGGTTTATATACGCCGATTGTCCGGTCGCTGGTAATGGTATTCTGTTTTTTGGGAACCGATATCTTTAACCGCAAGGCTAACAGTTTGAACAGCTTGTCCCTGGCCGCGCTGATAATCGCTCTGTATAATCCGTTCGAGGTATTCAATATCGGCGCGCAGCTGTCGTTTATATCGGTATTGTTCCTGATTATTCTGTCTCCGCATGTGTACAGGATTATCAAGGGCAAACCGGCGCCCGAAGAAACGTTAGCCCGCATATTGCCTCAAACTCTTTGGGACAGGATAAGGCGGAATGTTAAGGATTACCTGATAGGCTCGGTGGCAGTGTCGGTATCGGTCTGGGGCGGGCTGATGATATTGACGCTGCGCTATTTCAATATAATCACGCCGTCGGCGATACTGGCCAATATCGCGCTGTCGTGCCTGATATTCGTGCTGATGCTGCTGGGATTCGCAACCCTGCCGTTCATCCTGATTGGCGAGATAGTGGTGGTGCTGGTAACGCATTCGCTGTGCTGGCTGATAAACGGCCTGGTAGATTTGATAGCGCGGATACCGCTGGCATATATTTACCTGCCGGATATGCCGGACTGGTTCGCAGGAGTATTTTACGGGCTGCTGTTTGCCAGTTTGCTCCTGGTCGGAAGGAGCTGGATTATCAGGTATTTGGCCTTAGGTGCAAGGGTGACTATGATTATGATGACGGGGTTAGCTGTTGCCTGGGTAGTCTGGACGGGCATAGCCGGGCGGTCGCCGTTATATCAGGCGCCGGATTCGGCGACGATTACCATGCTTGATGTCAGGCAGGGCTCGGCAATGGTCCTGGAAACGCCGGACGGGCAGGTGACATTATTGGATGCTGGCACTATCGGGAACAAGGACGTCGGTAGGAGTATCATTGCGCCGTATCTCTGGCAGCGGGGCATAAACCGGATTGATAATCTGATACTGTCGCACCCGCACCCGGACCATATTAACGGCGTCCCGTCGCTGAACGACAGATTCCATATCAGAGAAGTAGCCGTAAGCAAATATTTTACTGAAGATGATGCCGGCAAGCGGCTGTTAAATATGCTGAATCGGCCGTTGAGGATAATCCATATGGGTGATGTCATATCGATTGGGAATAATTTCAGGGCCGAGGCGCTGGGACCGCCGGATGATATGCCGTATCATAAGACTTATTTGAATGACGCCTCGCTGGTATTGAAACTGAGCAACGGCGTGCTTTTATGCAACGACGTTGAGAAGAAAGGCATAAAACTGCTTATGAACAACCCGTTGAGCCTGACGGGCATAACGGTTATGCAATTACCGCATCACGGGTTCGCCAGCGGTTTTTCGCCTGAGTTTATAAATACTGTCAAGCCGCACTATGCCATGCTGAACTGCGACGGCAAACGCCTGGCCGGCGGGTTGCTGGAATTTTGCAGGGACAGCGGCATCATGGTATTATCGAGTTATGAATACGGCGCGCTGACTTTGTCTTTGAGCCGAGCCGGGTTAAGGATCCAGGGTTATTGCAATGATACCGCAAACAGCGCCGATTGGTAATTAATAATTTCTCTTGACCGCTTATGTTTAATGCGATAATCTATTAAAAGAAATAATGTAACTAACTATTTGATGGAGGAAAATATGGAAGCGATTTTTGACAGCAAAACTCTATTTGCGACGATGGTATCGAACAAGGCGTCCGATATGTTTATCAAACAGGATAGCCTGCCGACCATGAAAGTCAGCGGAGCTATCCAGAACTTGGGCAATCAAAAGGTGACTGCGGAAATAGTAAAAAAGATTTATGAGGAAATAACTTCTCCCGAACAACGGCAATCATTTGAACAGCACAACGAGCTTGACACTGCTTACGAGGTTTTTGGCGTCGGCCGTTTCCGCGCCAATCTCTTCAAGCAACGCGGCAAGATTGCCATGGTTTTCCGTTATGTCCAGTCAAACATTCCGACCTTGGAAAAGCTTAAGATGCCGGTAGCGCAGATGCAGAAGCTGATTCTTTCGCCCAGAGGCCTGATACTGGTTACCGGGACGGCCGGCAGCGGCAAATCCACGACTATCGCCAGCATGCTTAGTTATGTGAATAAAACCGTTGCCAAGCATATCATTACCATCGAGGATCCGATAGAATATCTTTTCATTGAGGATAAGGCGATATTCGACCAGCGCGAAGCCGGTATAGATACTGACAGTTTTGCTATAGCGCTGAAGTATTGCCTGCGCCAGGCGCCGGATATTATTATGATAGGCGAAATGCGTGACAAGGAGACGATGGATGCGGCTATCGGCGCGGCCGAGACCGGCCATTTGGTCATCAGCACGCTCCATAGCATGAACGCATATCAGACCGTGGAAAGGATACTTAACTTTTATCCGCCTCATGAGCATGCGTTCTTAAGACAACAAATGTCCCAGCTTTTAATAGGTTGTGTTTCGCAGCGGCTTCTGCCCAGGATAGACGGCCAGGGCGTAGTGCCGGCGGTTGAGTTGATGATGTCCACGCCGACTGTTAAGGAATTATTGATTGACGGCAAGACCAAGGAATTATATAAAGCCATATATGAGGGCGCTAAATATTATGGGACGCAAACATTCAACCAATCGCTTAAGTTGCTTTACCAGGAGAGTTTAATAAGCCTGGAAAATGCGCTGGCGGCCGCTGATAATCCCGATGAGCTCAAGCTGGAAATCCGCGGTATAGTTAAGGGGTCGCAGACCAGTGATTTTAATTTTAAAATATGATCCTGGCCATTGATATCGGGAATTCCCGAGTTCATTTTGGATGCTTTAATAAAACGGGGGTATTGGTTGCCTCAGAAACGATATCCCACGATGACTTAAAACTTGCCGCCGGGCGCAGTTCGGCGGTAAAGCGTTTATCTTCATTGCACAAATATAGTATAAGCACGATTGTCCTTGCCTCAACCTGCCCGAAGATGAACCGTTTAATTATTAAATTGGTTGAGAACATCTTTGGCATAAAAGTGCTTGAAATAGGGAAAGATATCAGTGTGCCGATAGCCAACCGGACTGACAATCCCTCTAAGATAGGGCAGGACAGGCTTCTTAACGCATTAGCCGCATATAGAAGGACAAAGACTCAAACCATAGTAATTGATGCCGGAACCGCCGTTACAATCGATGTTGTTTCTGCTAAAGGCGGATTTAGCGGAGGAATAATCGCACCGGGCATGAGAGTTATGGCGCAGGCATTGCATCAGCGCTGCGAGATGCTGCCTTTGATAAAGGCGAGTATGGTCGGCTGTCCATCGGCTGTTAACGACAAAGGAGTGTTACAGCCGCGGATACCCAGCAGTAATTCACTAACGTTCAAACTGCTGGAGTATAATTCGTTGCACTCAAACAGCCGAACCATAATCGGGAAAGACACCGAGTCGGCAATGGCTTCAGGCATATTTTTTAGCGTGGTGGGGTTAATCAATGAAGCTGTAACCCGGATATCAAGGCCTTTGAAATCCAAACCTAAAATCCTGATTACCGGAGGAAATGCGGGTATCCTGAGGCCGTACATCGCGAGCAATTGCAAGCAAATAACACATCTTACGCTTGAAGGGATATATTTAGTGGCTGCCGGCCGCCAAATTACAGCATAAGCTCGGTTTGATGAGTCGTATCAATTTTATTGACAATTTCAAATATTACAATACGCTGAATGGTCTATGTTTAGCCTGACCGAAGAACAACGGCTTGTCCGGGATACATCGCGGGATTTTGCCCGGAATGAGCTGGCTAAGGCGGCCAAAGGCATTGACCGAGACGAGAAGATACCTGAAGAAATCATAAAGAAATTAGGCGAAATAGGGCTCTGGGGTGTTTTAGTGCCTGAACAATACGATGGCGCCGGCCTGCAACTTCTATCCCTGGTACTGGCACTTGAGGAAATCAGCCAAATCTGCGCGTCTACTTCGGTAACCCTTTCCGTTCATAATTCACTTGTATGTAACGCCCTTATTAAATATGGTACCGAGGCGCAAAAAAGGAAATACCTGCCGGGCCTGGCTAGTGGCAAGATTATCGGGGCGTATGCTTTAACAGAGCCTAATGCCGGCAGTGATGCTGCGTCTCTTCAAACCACGGCAGTCAGGAGAGGCAATGAATATATACTTAATGGGACTAAAGTATTTTTGACCAGCGGACCAATAGCCGGCCTGATTGTTGCGTTTGCCAGAACTAATTCAAATGTGCCAAAAAGCAAAGGCATTTCAGCATTTCTGGTCGATCATGATTTGCCCGGATTGAAACGCGGGCTGAAGGAAGAAAAAATGGGCATACGCGGAGCAATTGCTTGCGAGCTGGTTTTCGAGGATACGCCGGTGCCATTAGAGAATATGTTGGATAAAGAAAGCAGCGGGTTCGATGTTGCCATGGGGTTGCTCAACAGCGGACGGATTGGTATTGCGGCCCAATGCGTGGGAATTGCCCAGGCGTGCCTAGATGAATCGTTGAAATATTGCCAGGAAAGAGTGCAATTCAATAAGAGAATTTCTGAATTTGAAGCTATCAGGTGGAAACTGTCCGAGATGGCAACCGATATAGAAGCCGCCAGATTGCTGACATACCAAGCGGCTATTCTGCGTGACAGCGGATTACCTCACACAAAACAGGCATCAATGGCAAAATTATTTGCATCTACTATGTGTAATAAAGCCGCCAAAGAAGCGATTCAGATACATGGCGGGTGGGGCTATATCAAAGACTTTTCTGTTGAGCGTCATTTCCGTGATGCCAAGGTTACTGAAATATACGAAGGAACTTCCGAGATACAAAAACTGGTTATCAGCCGTGAATTATTAAATAATAAATGAGTAAATTAATCGCTAAAATCCTTAAAGGTGATAAATTGGCAGTCAGCCAAGCAATTTCCCAGGTAGAAAATAACGATTCCGGCGTTTTAGACCTGTTAAAATCCATTCACTCCAGTATTAAATGCAGGTCTTACCGTATTGGGGTGACTGGGCCTCCGGGAGTCGGCAAGAGCACTCTGGTAAATGAAATTACCGTAGCTTTGCGCCAAGATAATAAAACTGTCGGTATCGTGGCGGTTGATCCGACCAGTATTTTCAGCGGGGGCGCAATCCTGGGCGACCGCATCAGGATGCAACGTTTGGGCATTGATAATGGAGTATTTATCAGGAGCATGGCTACCCGCGGTTACCTGGGTGGCATTTGTCGCACTACTTCGGAAGTAACTGATATTCTCGAGGCAAGCGGCAAGGATTACATTATCGTTGAAACAGTCGGCGTAGGGCAGTCTGAGATAGAAATATTTAAAATGGTTGATCTAACCTTGGTCGTTTTTTCGCCTGAGTCAGGAGATTCGATACAGGCTATGAAAGCTGGCTTGATGGAAATTGCTGATATTATTGTAGTCAATAAAGCCGATCGACCGGGAGTTGATGCATTTGTCACGAATCTCAATAACACATTGGATATTAGCACTAAAAATAAGATACCTGTATTAACGACGCAGGCAAGTCAATCTATTGGGATAAAGGAATTGGTTGATAAGTTAAATTCGTATCTTAAATATATGGAAAAGACCGGTCTATTAGAGCAACGGAGATTACAAATATTAAGATATCGCATAAGATCTTTAATTACTAATGGATTAGAAGACAAAATACTCAATCATCCAAAGATTAACGCGATATTTGACAAGGGGGTTAAGGATATTTATAATAACAAACAAACCGTATATGATTTATTGGACAAGATTTTAAAGACTGTTAAACTAAAATTCGGATAATTATGCGTTGTGTAAGTAAAGCGCATTCTGACGTATCCGTATAAAAACTATGACTAAAATTGTATATAGCCCTGCTGATATTGCCAATCTCAATTATGATCATGATCTGGGAGATCCCGGTAAATTCCCTTATACCAGAGGTGTTCATCCGGACATGTATTTAGGGCAGCTTTGGACAATGAGGCAGTTCTCCGGTTTCGGTACAGCTAAAGATACCAATAAACGCTATAAATTCTTACTTACCAAAGGGCAAACTGGACTTTCCGTAGCTTTTGATATGCCTACGATTATGGGTTATGATTCTGATCATACCAGGGCCAAGGGCAAAGTCGGCCGTTGCGGCGTGGCTATTTCGTCATTGGCCGATATGGAAACACTTTTTAACGGTATCCCCCTGGATAAAATCTCAACCTCAATGACCATTAATGCGCCGGCCGGAATTTTACTGGCGTTTTATATAGCCGTAGGAGAAAAGCAGGGGGTGCCGTCTGATAAACTTCGCGGCACCATTCAGAACGATCTTTTAAAGGAATATATCGCGCAGAAGTCATGGATATTCCCGCCCAAACCGTCAATGCGGATTATTACGGATATAATGACCTATTGCGCAAAACACGTGCCTAAATGGAATACCATATCTATCAGCGGTTACCATATCCGGGAAGCCGGTGCCACTGCCATACAAGAATTAGCATTTACGCTGGCAGATGGCTTCGCGTATGTCGAAGCCGGCATTGCGGCCGGTCTCGATGTTGACGTTTTTGCGCCGCGATTATCCCACTTTTTTAATTCTCATTTAAACTTCTTTGAGGAAATTGCTAAGTATCGCGCAGCCCGCAGAATTTGGGCCAGGCACATGAAGGGAAAATACAAGGCAAAGGACCCTCATTCATGGCTTTTAAGATTTCATACTCAGACGGCCGGTTGCACGCTAACGGCTCAACAACCCGAAAATAATATAGTTAGAACAGCTTATCAGGGATTAAGCGCTGTGCTGGGTGGAACTCAAAGCCTGCATACAAATTCAATGGATGAAACTCTGGCATTACCCACAGAGAAATCCGTTACCATCGCTTTGCGCACCCAGCAAATAATTGCGTACGAAAGTGGTGTATCACAAGTAGTTGATCCGTTGGGCGGTTCATACTATATTGAATCATTAACAAATCAGATGGAGCAGGAATCCGAAAAGTATTTTGAACAGATTGAAAAAATGGGCGGTGTTATACCGGCCATTGAACAAGGATTTTTCCAAAAAGAAATAGCCAAATCCGCGTATCAATACCAACAGGAAATAGAATCTAAAAAACGTATAATTGTAGGCATAAATGACTTTGTGGAAAAGGAAGGCTTGCCGATTGAAGTTTTAAAGATTCGTCCCAAGGTCGAACGTGAACAGTATCAGCGTTTAATGAGTTTGCGTAAATCTCGTAATAATAAAAAGGTTAAGAAATCTCTGGAAGCTATTCGGCAATCCACCAAAGATGGTTCTAATTTAATGCCCAGATTCCTTGAAGCAGCACGTAATTATGCGACGCTAGGCGAGATTATACATGTTCTACGTGAAGAATTTAAGGAATATAAGGAACCCCCAAATTACTGGTAATCGACCTTGGAGATGTATTTAATACGTAAATCCAGCTGCCAAATAGCTCGTTTTCTTGACTTTAGGCTTAATTTCTTATATATAGAAATGTTTTATAATTTCTTGTCAAATTAGATACTGTATGGAAAGAAAAATAAGGGTTTTGATTGCCAAGCCTGGTCTTGACGGGCACGACCGCGGTGCAAAAGTGGTCGCATGTGCTCTTCGTGATGCAGGCATGGAAGTTATCTATACCGGGTTACATCAGACTCCGGAAATGATCGTGCAGGCTGCTATAGAAGAAGATGTGGATGTAGTTGCGCTTTCAATTCTTTCCGGGGCTCATATGACGATTTTTCCTAAAATAAAAAACCTGATGAATGAGCAGGGACTCAGGCAGATCCTGTTGACTGGGGGAGGTATCATACCGGAAGATGACATTAAAAAACTAAATAAAATCGGAATCGGGAGGCTTTTTACACCAGGCGCACCTCTTAAAGAAATTATTGACTACATAAATACGGCGGCTAGGAAGTCAAAAAGATTCCAGGTAGGATTACGGACAAAATAAATAATTTATTATTTTCATGGCTTAACCACAATAGAAATAACTAATTAAAGCCACCTTAGTTGACGGAAAAAATGTCCGGCAAAGAGTGGCTTACGCTTTCTAACCACTGAGGATAAGAGATTGCAGGGTAAAGTTATCTATGAAAGGAATAGCGATATGACTGATACTTCGGCAAAAAGGCGGGTAGCAATAGCGGGGATTGGGTATTCAATACCAAGGGTTGCTACACCAGATTTATCATATCGCGAGATGACATACGAAGCGGCCACAAGAGCTTACGCCGAAGCAGGGATTGTCGCGAGAGATATTCAATGCGTGACAACTTGCGCAGAGGATTTTAATGAAGGCGTCAGCATATTTGACGAATACACGCCTGACCAGCTTGGGGTGCCCTTGAAGCCTGTACACACAATCGCTGGTGATGGGATCCAGGGTTTAGCCGCGGCCTATATGCAGGTTATGACAGGATTGTTTGATATTGCGGTCGTCGAAGCTCACAGTAAAGCTTCGAATATCACTAATCATGACCAAATTATAAATTTTGCTACTGACCCGATTTTTAACCGGCCGCTCAACGTTAACCCGCATTATATAGCCGGTATGGAAATGAATCGTTATCTGTATGAAAGCGGGAATACGATAGAGCAGTGCGCCCAAGTCGTGGTAAAAAATAGAACTAATGCCTTTCTTAATGCCGGTGGGGTTTTTGCCACTCAGATTACTGCAGATGATGTGCTGAATTCAGAACCTGTATCAAGACCATTAAGTCGGCTTCATATAAGCGAATATTCTGATGTGGCTATTGTAATGGTGCTTATTTCGGAGGAAAAATTAAAGACTTTACAACTAAAAGCCAACCCAATATGGATTAACGGCGTGGGTTGGAACTCTGATACACCTTGGCTTGAAACAAGAGATTGGGTGCATGCTATTTATGCTAGATTAGCTGCGGAACAGGCATACAAAATGGCTGGCATTAAAAATCCGGCGTCCCAGATAGACCTATTCGAGATAGATGATACCTACGCATACAAAGAACTGCAACATATGGAAGCATTGAATCTTTGTAAGTTTGGTGAAAGCGGTAAACTACTTGAAAGCGGAGCTACTGGAATAAAGGGCAAGCTTCCCGTTAACGTTTCGGGTGGCAGTTTGGGCTGGGGTAACATGCTTGAAGCAACTGGTCTTTATAGAGCAGTCGAAGCAATCCTTCAATTACGTAGGGAAGCCGGTAAAAAACAATTAAATAATCCTAAGACAGCTTTGGTCCAGAGCTGGCGTGGTATACCAACAATGACTGGCGCGGTTGTAATTCTAAAAAAATAATTCAATAGTGCATCGGAGGAATTATGGGTTTAAGAAAAGTAGCAGTAGTTGGAGCCGGAATTACTAAATTTGTCAGGCGGGCACTGGAGACGCCGAAAGAAATTGCTTACAATGCAACAAAAATGGCACTGGATTCGTGCGAGTTGACGCTTGATGATATTGATTGCGTATGCCACGGGACTGGTCCGGATGCTTTTGACGGCGTACACATGAAAGGGGAATATCTTTCAGACGGTAGCGGCGCTTATCGCAAGCCTTATATGAGATCTTATGTGGGGGGCGGAAGCGGAGTTTTTACGCCGATACAAGGTTGGTATCATATTGCATCCGGGATGTTTGATACGTGTCTGGTTGTTTGCGAGGAGAAGATGTCACCGCTACAACCTCATCCGCAAGCGGCATTTTTATCTATTTTTGATCATACTACAGAGCGCCCTCTCGGGCCAAATCTTATCTGGATATTTGCTCTTGAAATGAATAGGTATATGTCTATACATGGCATATCTCTTGAGGAAATTGCTTTGGTAGCCGTTAAAAACAAAAAGAATGCGTTAGACCATCCGGCCGCGCTGCTAGGAGCTAACCTTACCGTTAAAGATATATTGGCTTCCGAAGTTCTTGCCTGGCCGGTTCATCGGCTTATGGTCAGCCCGGTAACGGACGGGGCTGTTGCGCTGGTATTGGCATCGGAAGAAAAAGCAAAAAGGATAACGAAAAAACCAGTTTGGATTGAGGGAGTTGGTTGGAGTCTTGATTCTGCTTACTGGACTAATCGTGACCTATATTTCCCGACATATGTCGAAAAGGCCGCGCGTATGGCTTATAATATGGCTGGTATAAAGGAACCACGCAAGGAAATTAACATAGTTGAACCTTATGACCCATTTGCATATAAGGAATTACATCATTTGGAAGGATTAGGCTTCTGTAAAAAAGGAGAAGCTGCGAAACTAACGGCCAGTGGAGTTACACAGCGCAATGGTGACCTCCCGGTTTGCCCATCCGGCGGACTTCTAGGCGTGGGTAATCCAATTGCTGCAGCCGGCTTGATGAAAGTTGCTGAGATTTTTTGGCAGTTAAGGCATGAGGCTGGAGCCAGACAGGTACCGGGCAATCCCAAGCGTGGCTTGGCCCAAGCTTGGGGAGATTTGATGCAGGTCGGGACAGTAACAATTTTAGGAATTGATAAATAGTTAGGAGTTAATTTCTATGGCTATGGCAAAAGAAAATACTGCGTTGGATGTGTTATTTGAAAACGAAAATCTTGGTTTAGATGAGATACTGAAGCTGCGGACTAAAATTTACCAATCAAATAAGTATTTCTCCAAATTCGAGAAAGCGTTAAACGAATTCTCTTCTGAAAAATCGAAGAAGCTTTCAGCAACTAAAGCCGAAGTGAGAAAAGGCATCGGCTTATGGATGCTTAGTAAAAATGAAGATGCCGTGAAAATCCTTGAGGCTGTTCACCGCAGCAAAGAATCAGATTACTTTCTGGCTTTAGCTTACTTTGACATAGGATACTACAATAAGGCAAAGGATTTGCTGGCTAAATTATACAAGGAGTCATCTAATGAAATGGAAATTACGTTTCCGTATATTGATGTAAAAATAAAACTGGGTGAGGCTGAGGAATCATATGAACTAATACAAAAAATTAAAAAGGAAAATAGAAATAGCGCTGAAATCCATTATTACTCAGGGTTGGCTCTGGAGTATATGGGCAAATATGAAGATGCAGAAAAAGAATATCAGAATACACTGCGAATTGAAAAGAATCATGCGCCGACTATTTTCCGGCTTGCCTATAATTCAGACCTGAACGGACAGGACGAAGAAGCCATTAATCTCTATAAGCAAATCAGAACCGAAAGTTACGCATATACTAATGCTCTTCTTAATATGGGTATCATGTATGAGGATAAGGGCGAACTCGAAAAAGCACGCGAGTGTTATCATAAAGTAGTTGTTTCATATCCAAATCATGCGCGAGCCAGATTATTCCTGGGTGATGTCGAAGCGACCGGTGACATGTTCTATGATGAAGAACTCAAGCGCAAGGAATTAACTCTCAAACAGCTACTCAACCAACCCCTTACAGACTTCAGATTATCCATGAGAAGCAAGAAACTTATGGAAACTTTAGATGTAAAGACTTTGGGTGATTTAGTAAAGAAATCTGAGGAAGACCTGATGAAAATAGAAAACTTCGGGCAGAAATCGTTATCAGAAATAAAAGATCTTTTAGCCAGGCGAGGGCTTGCTTTAGCGATACCAGGCGAGACATTCAGCATTGAATCAATGGCACGTGGACAAGTGCTGGCTACGCCTCAAAAGGCCGAGAACCTTTTGAATAAATCAGTGTTTGAAATTGATTGGTCGGCGCGCGTCCGCTCAGCGCTGGATAAAATGAAAATATATACATTAGGTGACTTAGTCCAGAAAACCGAACATGATTTTTTAGGTGTGCGTAATTTCGGACAGACTTCACTGGATGAAATAATAATGAGATTAAAGCAGATGGGGATTGGCCTTGCGCAACCTGAGTAACATATGAAATTTAATAAAATCGGAGTTATCGGAGCCGGCACGATGGGTGCTGGAATAGTCCAGAAAATTGCCAGCTCTGGACTGTCTGTAGTTATGCTGGACATTAAGCCGGAATTCGTGGAACGCGGGCTTAATAGTATTAAGACTCTTCTTGATGAAGGGGTTCAAAAGAAGCTTTTCAGCCCGGATAAAACGTCACAGATACTAAGCCATATAAAGGGTAGTACTGACCTGAATGATCTTAAAGATGCCGATTTAATTATCGAAGCCGTGTTCGAAGATGAAAAGATTAAAAAAGATCTTTTCAGTAAATTAGATGGTTTATGCAATCCGAATACAGTTTTTGCTTCTAATACTTCATCATTTAAGATAAATGATCTGGCCCAATCTACCAACAGACACGATAAATTTCTGGGGCTTCATTATTTTTATCATCCGGCAAAGAATCGCTTGCTGGAAATTATTCCGGGAAGTAAAACAACTCCCGAAACGATGGAAAAGGCCGTTGAGTTTGCTAATCTCACGGGGAAAACGGCTATTATGGTTCAGGATGCGCCGGGATTTGCGGTTAACCGATTCTTTGTTCCCTGGCTTAATGAAGCAGCACGTATGCTCGATGAAAACTTGGGCAATATCCCGACCATTGATGAGGCTGCCAAGCGCACTTTTAAAATCGGCATGGGCCCATTTCTTCTTATGAACGTGACAGGCGTGCCTATTGCATTTCATTCGACAGAAACGCTTCATAAAGAACTGGGAGAATTTTATGCCACTGCGCCGATTTTAAAGAAACAGTTTGAATCTGGCCAGAAATGGAATATTGAAGGCAGTATTGATGAATCAAAGATTCAGACCATTTCGGAGCGCTTTATGGGCGTGGTATTTTATGTTGCATCACAATTGGCAAATGATGGTGTAGCTAGCATAGAGGATACGGACCGCGGGGCCAAAATTGGTCTGCGGTGGGAAAAGGGGCCTTTCGAAATAATGAATGCAGTTGGCATGGCTAAAGCCCAGCAATATGCAAAAAACATCGCCGATAAGTACCGCGTAAGCATACCGCAACTCCTGTCAAAGCAGGGCGCCCAGCCGTGGCAATTTAAGATGGTCGATATGATTGTTAAGGGCAATATTGCTTATATAACGATTAACCGCCCCGAAGCAATGAATGCACTTAACGAGGAAGTTATCCGGCAGTTGGGCAATGCCTATAACGAAGCTGAAAGCAATCGCCAGCTCAAAGCTATCGTATTTGAAGGTAAAGGTAAATCCTTTGTGGCCGGTGCTGATATAGCTTATTTTGTGAATAAGATCGAGGCACAGCGTATCGAGGACATTATAAAGTTCACCAGTAAAGGCCAAGATGTTCTGTATCATATTGATAAATCGCGTAAATTGACCATTGCAAAACTGGATGGCCTTGCTTTAGGCGGTGGTGCTGAGTTAGCGCTTGCTTGTGATATTATTTTAATGACTGAACGCGCCGCAATAGGCTTCCCTGAAACGGGCATAGGTATCTTCCCGGGTCTGGGCGGAACTCAGCGGTTACCCCGGCTGGTTGGCAAAGCACTGGCCAAACACCTTATTTTGACTGGTGATATTATAAATAATGCAAAAGCGCAAGAATACGGGCTGGCTATGTCCGTTCCTTGCTCTGAGTTGCCTAATAGAATAAAAGAACTTTCCGCCGCCGCTCAACCCAAGGAGCAATTCCAAGCAACTATAATTATATCTTCTGAAACTACCAGTATCAAAGCTGTTTTTGACGACAAGAAAATAGGCGATTTGTTGTCGGGCAAGCTTCTGGAAAGCAGCGACCAGTTGGAAGCTAAACTGGCTAAGAAAATCTCGTATAAAGCGCCGATTGCTCTGAAGTTGGCTAACGAACTGATAGATCAGGGTTTAACCATGCACCTTGAAGAAGGTCTGAAACTGGAGCTTTCGCATCTCAATGAAATATTTTCTACCAAGGATGCATACGAAGGATTAACCTCAATACTCCAGAAGCGCAGGTCGGTTTATACAGGCAAGTAATTTGAATCAACGAAATAGGCTGTTAGATTGTAGCTTACTAAGGAGAATTTAATATGCCGTCATTCTTCGACCAAGATCGGCGTGAATACATCCGTGTTAATATAGATATTTCTGTCCGGTATAAATTTCTTGCCAAACACATAAAGGATCAGAAAATCGAAGATATCTACCAAGGCATTACTAATAACGTCAGCGGTGGCGGCATACTGCTGGTCGGAGTGGTGCCTGACATAGGTTGGCTGTCCGACTTGCTCATGCAACGCATTGTTATTGGCATTAATTTCGCCCTGCCCGGCGATCAAGAAATCATAAAGGCTTTAACCAGAGTATCCTGGATAGATGCCATGGGTGAGAACTCTAAGCAGTGCCAGATGGGCCTTAAATTTAAGGAAATAACATCTCAAGACAGGGATAAAATATTTAAATTTATCATCCGCTCACAGTTGCCATCATAAAATGGAATCTCCTATTAACAAGCTTTTTTTTCCGGTATTAGGATTATCCGCATTCCTGGCTATTATCGCCATATATATGATCCGCCAGGGCAATGTCGTGCCTGTGAATACGTCGGCAACGGTTACCAGCGCTGTAACCAATACCGCAACGTCGCCGATTCGCAAGGTTCCTGCACTTCCCCCCGAGAAGGAATTAATTACGGAAACTCTGCCGATAACGCCGGATATTTCTACAGCGCCGCCGCCCATTATTTACAAGCGTTTCGAAGGTATGCTTGATTACGTCCACGACCGTGAAAAGCTTCGGCAAGACGAGCCTTATAATACGCTATTAAAATATATCCATAGTTTGACGCCCGCCGAAATTACCGCCAAAGTCAATACCAATATCACCTTTAATGATTTGATAACTAACCCTAAAAAATACCGGGGCGAAATAATCAGGGTTTCCGGAGTGGTACTTTACTTGAACCCTTACAAGCTTAAAACTAACCCGGCCGGAGTTGATATATATTACGAAGGCATTCTGGGCGACTCGGTCAAAGGCGAGAAATACAGGTTTCATGTCATAGAACGGCCGGAATCGTTCAAGACATTTGACGAAGAGCGCTCTCAGGCCGATGCCGGAATAGTTGAGGGCGCTTTCCTTAAAATAATTAGTTACGAACTGGCGCCAACCGTCCAACTGGTCAAAAAGAAAACCTGGGAAGACGCGCCTTTCATCATCGGGCAACGGCTGGTTAAAATAGAAGTAAAAGAGCCCGGCGAGATAACCCAGTTCAAGTATTTTATTGGCGTGTTTGTTGTATTAGCTTTCGTAATTATTATTGCTATTTTTGTTATTGCCACTTACAGAAATAAGCCTAAGCCCCGCAGGATTAAGCCATAGTATGCCAGATATCTTGGGCATCATAAAATCCCGCCGAAGCATTAGGAAATACCTGGATAAACCTATACCGGTTCGTGAGATAAAAAGGATACTTGAATCCGGCCGTTGGGCGCCTTCCGGGCAGAATAATCAGCCGTGGAAATTCAGGGTTATAAATGATAAACCCGGACTTAAACGCTTATCGAATCTGACCAGGCATAGTCGGATTATATCTTCCAGTACCGCCTGTATCGCCGTATTCCTGGATAATCACCTGGCTTATAACCGCATTAAGGACTGCCAATCCGTTGGCGCCTGCATCCAGAACATGCTTTTGTACTCTCACTCAATGGGAATCGGTTCGTGCTGGTTGGGACAAATACTCGAAAACAGCGCAAAAGTGAATAAATTATTCGGACTGCCGGTTCGATATGAGCTGATGGCTGTGGTTTCTTTGGGTTATCCGGATGAAACAGCCCGTTCTAACCGAAAACCGCTTAAGGATTTACTGCTGAATTAGTTCTTAGGGATATAAGAAAGATATGTCTTAACTACTACCGGTTTCAATTCAAATAACTTGCTAAAACAGTCTAAGTATTCTTTGGACACGTCGCCTACCGTGATCTTTTTGCCCGATAACTCCTGAAGCGAAGTAATTTTGGGATTAATTATGCCGCAGGGGTTTATAAGCTTAAAATTATCCAAGTCTGGGCTGATATTTAACGAAAACCCATGGTAAGTGATACCTTTGGAAACACGCACGCCGATAAAACCGATTTTTGCATTACCTACCCAAACACCGGCTGTTTTAGTATCGGGCATAGCCTTGACTCCAAATCGGGCCAGGGTATCAATCATGCATTGTTCTAGGCCGCGCACGTATTCGCGTATTGATTTCTTTAGGTACTGCAACGAAAATATCGGGTAACCGACCAGCTGTCCCGGCCCGTGATAGGTCACATCGCCGCCTCGATCTATCTTGCGCACCGTGATTTTCTTTTTCTTAAGTGCATCTTCAGAGGCGAGAATGTTACTGGACCGTCCGTTCTTGCCGATGGTGAACACCGGATCGTGCTCCAAAAGCATCAGGTAGCCGGTCTTGCCTTTTTTCTCCCGAACCCGCTCGGTCAACTCAAACTGGAATGATAATGCCTCGTCATAGGGGACGACGCCTAATCTAAATACGGTATATGGTTTCATAGATAGTTATGTTATTTACCGACGCGTCCCACGTAGGAATTGTCGCGGGTATCAACCTTGATGACCTCTCCGATTTCTACAAATGGCGGGACATTAACGATTAATCCGGTTTCCAGCGTAGCCGGCTTATTGACGTTGGTAATCGTGGCGGTTTTCATGGGCGGATCGGTCTGGGTAATCTTAAGGTCAACCGTAACCGGCAGTCTCACTTCAATGACCACGCCTTCGCAATAATACAGTATCACTTCCAGGCCGCCGGTCAGATAGAGGGCTTTATTTGATATTAAATCCTTATCCACATGAATTTCTTCGTAAGTCTCAGAGTTCATAAATACGAACTCGTTACCTTTCTGGTAGCTGAACTGGGTCGGAGTGCCTTCAACAGTCATATGGTCGACTTTGTCGGAAGACCGGAACCGATACTCCGTGGTATTGTTTGTCTTAAGATTGCGCATCTTGGCCTGGACCATGGCCCGCCAGTTGCCCGGCGCCACGTGGGTGTAATCGACTACTTCGTGGAGCTCGTTGTTAAACTTAATGATGATGCCCGTTCTGATGTCCGTGGCGCTGATCATTGACATAATATATTTCTCTCTGTTGTCTTAGTTTCGACGATGAAAAATAAGTGGTGCATTATAACTGAAGAGCAAAGATAAGTCAAGTAATTATAGCACCGCGTTTGCTTGGAATATTTAATGCAAATCATTTGCCCATACTTTATTATTTTATATAATCACAGTACAGTTATTAGATCATAAACGAAAGGAGTTTCTATGCTTAGTAATATCAGCAACGCCGTGTTATTTACGGTCATCGGGGCGTTTATCGGCATCGTTTTGATTATTATCAGCTCGTGGATTGTCCCCAAGATAATAGATAAGCTCACCCCGCAAATCGACGAGGAAAAGGAGCTGGTCCGGGGTAATCGGGCGGTCGCCGAATATTACGGGCGGCTGGTTTCGGCGGTGATAATCGGCATCAGCATCGTCATTGCCGCGGCGATAATCGCCGGCATCCATGGCTGGTAATCCCAAGATGAAGATATCCAAAAAATATAATCCATTTCTGTCTGTACTGCTCGGACTTATCCTGTTCTGGTCCGGTGGCTTGCCGGTCTGGGCCAGGGGCGGCGGCGGTTGCTTGCTCGAAGGAACCAACGTCAATACCCCGAACGGGCCGGTGCCCATCCAAAATATCAAGCCCGGTGACTACATTCTCGGTCGAGCCGGCAACGGCATTACCGCGCGAAAGGTTCTTCAGGCCGTCAGAATAATCTCGGATGAGTATATCGAACTGAACACCGGTTCCGGCCTTATAAAGGCTACCCCAGAACACCCGTTCTTTACCGGCCCGGATACCCTCAAGTTAGCCGGTAATCTGTCCACCGCTGATACCGTTTTATTGCTCAGCCGTAACCGGCTCGTGGCATCTAAGCTATTGAGCGTCAACCGTATCAAGAGTATTTGCAACGCGTATAACCTGATAGTCGAACCGCCCGGAACATTCCTTGCCGAAGGCGTTCTAGTCCACAACAAGGGTTGTTTCCTGCCCGATACCGAAATAACACTTGACGACGGCAGCAAAACTCCGATAAGCCGTATTAAGATTGGAGATAAGCTCAAGGCCTTCAACCCGGACGGCCGGATAGTCATCGCGCCTGTTCTGGAAATCATCACCGCATACTGCAATAATTACTACCTGATTACCACCGACAAAACCCGGATTAAGGTGACCGCCGAGCATCCTTTGTATATTGGCGATAATAATTACCGGCTGGCTGCTACAGTCAATACCGGTGATACCATCTGGCTGTTTGACGGAACGAAATTATCTCCGGAAACTATCCGCGCCAAGGAACTTATTAATTCCCGATGCGCGGTTTACAACCTCAGAACCGACTATCCCAACACCTTCTTTGCCAACGGCGTAGCCGTCCATAATAAGGGAGGCGGTTGCTTCCTGGCCGATACCAGGATATCGCTGGATGACGGGCGCGAGGCGCACATACAGGACCTCAGTCCGGGCCAGGCCATCAGGGCGTTTATGCCGGACGGCAAACTGGTCACGGCCCGGGTCAACCGGGTCATATCTCTCACTGCGCCGGAATATTACCAGATAGCTACCGCTCAAGGTGAGGTAATGGCTACACCTGAGCACCCATTTGCCGTTTCAGCTGATGCATTCAGAAGCACGGCTATGCTTGAAATGGGCCAGCCGGTCCTGTATTTATCCGGACACAACCTGACCAGGGAAATAGTCATCACCAAACAACTTATCCAACAGCAGGTTGTGGTCTATAACCTTCAGGTCGATTATCCCCACACCTTCTTTGCCAACGGCATCGGTGTCCATAACAAGGGCGGAGGTTGTTTCCCAACCGGAACAATGATTACGACTCCGGATGGTTTAAAGCCGATTGACTCGCTCAAGGCAGGCGATATGGTATCTGCAGTAACTAAGGCCGGCCGGATAACACCGGCTAAAGTAGTTCGAACCTACGCAACCACATCGGCTCTGGTCAGGATTACCACTCCGTCCGGCATATTATACACGACCGACGAACACCCGTTGCTCGGCGACGACGGAAAGTTCCAGCTGGTTGCCGGTCTTACTATTGGTCAATCAGTAATGATTATGTGTGACAATTCTCTAAAGCAATCCCGAATAACAGATATCACCAGACTCGATGAAGAGGTTATTGTTTATAATTTGGAAGTAGACGAACCACATACCTTCATTGCTGATGGCTTTGTGGTCCATAATAAAGGTGGCGGTGGCGGCGGATTTCGCGGCGGCAGCAGAAGCAGCAGCCGCAGCAGTGGTTCCAGTGATGACGCCAAAGCGGTAGTAGGATTCATCGTAGCTGGTATTATTTTAGCATTCATTATATTCTCCGGGATCGTTAAGAACTCATCTGGTGACGGAGAACTGGATTACTGCTATCCCATGAGCAAAGTCGAGAAGAAGTCAACCCGAACATATAAACTGCTGTTATTCCTGAGCAAGCAGAACCCGTCGATGGCGCCGGAACAGCTTAAGGAAACAGCCGCCGATACATTTACGAAACTGCAGTCCTGCTGGCAGGCCCGTGAATATTCCCCGATGGCCCCGCTTATGATGCCGTATCTCTATAACCAGCATCTGGTGCAGATTAGTTCAATGAAGCGTACCCACGAAATAAACATCATTGCCGGCTTAAAAGTGGACATTGTCGAAATAGTCAGGGTCCGTTATTATGAAAAAGCCGATAAGCGCGAATTCACGGCATTGATACAAGCCAAAGCCAGGGATTACTATGTCGATGACCGGGATAATAAATTCCTCCGTGGTGATGACAGCGCCGCTACCTTCCAGGAATTCTGGACCTTCCAGCTCCAGGGAAACAACTGGCTGTTAAGGGATGTCGAACAGACCAAGGAATCGGACGCGCTGACCGACAAGAATTTCGTGGAGATGTTCACCGATGCGCAGATAGCCCAGATTTATGGTGATTCCGTGGCCGGCGATACCGGCCCGACCGGACCTGAGGCGATAGCCGGCGTGGTTAACCGCGACGACAAGATACATCGCCATCTTAATTTCCTGGTCCAGCTGGATAAAATCTGGAACATTGATTTTATGAAGGAAACAGCACGGACTGTTTTTATAGCCGTTTATGCGGCAAAGGAAACAAACGACCTATCACTGTCCAATGACCTTGTTTACGGCAAGGCCCGTGATGTCCTGCAAACCGGGATTCAGTTGCGCCGGAACCGCAATGAAACCATAGAATACCGCAACATCTGCGTCCGGCGGGTGGATATCGTGCTGGTGCGCAATTATGCGGACAACACTAAGGACGAATTCACCGCCCGGATATCGGCTCACGCCCAGAAGGCCATCAAGAAAGACGGCACGGTTATTTCACAGGATGAATATGTCAGGCCGTTTTTGGAATACTGGACCTTCGGCCGGCGCGATAACAAATGGCTGCTCAAGGAAATCCTGCCCTCGGCCCACAAGCTGGACGGACAGTCAGATATCGACGAAGACGCTTCTCCGGAACAGATAGAGTGGTATCAGTCCAAAGATAGGGCCCTATAGTTCTTCAGCTCTTTTTTCTTACAGCCAGCTCGATAATGGCCTGGGCGACATTAACTCCGCTGGCTTTCTCCAGACCCTCGAACCCGGGCGAGGTATTGACCTCAAGTATCATTGGCCCGTCAGCCGACTCTATTAAATCCACGCCGGCGATGTCCAGCCCGGTGCTTTCCACAGCCGTCAGCGCCAGCAGCCGGTATTTGTTGGACAATTCATAGTTCTCGGCCTTGCCGCCGCAGTGGATATTGGCCCGGAACTCTCCCTTTTTGGGATAACGCCTGATGGCCCCGATAATCTTGTTGCCGACCACCAGAACCCGGATGTCGCTGTGGCATTTCGCATCATTGTCAACGATATACTTCTGGAGCATGGCATCGTAATCCTGTGCCCAGACCGACCTGAGTATGGATTTAATCACGGATGGTTTTATACCAAGCATCACGCCCGCGCCCTGTCCGCCTTTGAGCAGTTTGATTATCACCGGCAACCCGCCTAACTGGCTGATAGCCCGGTCGACATCTTTGGCATTACGCACCATCACGGTCGGCGGCACCGGCAGTTCGGCCTGGGCCAGCCGTTGCAGGCAAAGGAACTTGTTCTTGGCCAGTGCTATGGACTCGGGTGAATTAACGATGCGGCTGCCTTGCCCTCGCAGGTGCTCCAGCAATGACAAGGTATATTCCAGCGCATAAGTGCCGATGCGGGGGATAACCGAATCGTAAGTATGAGTTATTAATGATGAATTATGAATGTCTATAGGAATAGCCACAGTGGTCGGGTCAAGCACAGTGGCCTTATGCTTCAACAACTTAGCCTCAGCGACCAGGCGTTTGGTGGAATAATAATTCGGCTTGCGTGAAAGAATCAGTATCTGCATATCTCTGCGTGCTTCCTGCCCCGTTAGAGGCGTTATAAGAGCGTCGGTTAATATTTTATTCATTCTCCCCATCGCCTCTAACGGGGTGAACGGTGAATATTACGCCAGCTCCGACGAACCCGGCAGTTTGTCCATAGGCGGCGGCTGGTTCTTGGGCGGCTCCACCTTGGTCACGCTGAACTTGCGGCTGATGACTATGTAGTCGTCGCACTGGAGCTCGAATATATACTGCCCGGCCTCGGGAAAGACCACATTCTTTATCTCAAAGTGGAACTCGATGGTAGCCAGCGGATTTGGGAACGGAATCGGGCCTTTCAGTTCCATAATCATCTTTCCTGATTCAAGGTGCTGGCACCGCAAAACACCCTGATACTGGCCAGTGCCGTCGGTTACGGCGCAGAACACCGTTATCGAAGGATGCCGGCAGGGCAGGGTGCTGGTATTGATATTATTAAATATTCCGATTAGGCTCTTCTTCCCGGTCAGGCGGTCGTCAATCACCGTATCGCAGATAACCATGGCCAGAGGAACCGGTTTAGGCTTATTTGTGTTCATAATAAGTTAACCTCTTAATTAATTCGTGTTAGTGGCAGTAGGAACAAAGTGACTTACTGCCACGTTATCCCGGCTATTCCGCCGGGGCAACACATCTCTGTACCTTCGTGTTCATCCGTGGTTAATTAATTCGTGGTTACTTCGAAATCAACATCGTCATCCGCGACCTATACTTCAAAATAAGGTCGCACTTACCGTCGTTATTCAAATCTTTTATTATAACTGTATCAGGTATCCGGAGCGGATACAAGAGATATTCGTCTTTACGGAATCCTACCGCGCTTTTCTTTATCAGTTCATCCTTGGGCCGGCCCGGCATGACGTAAAGGTTGCAATTGCGCCGGTCCGGTCCTGAAATATACATCAGGTCCGGCACCCTGTCGCCGGTAAAATCGTATTCCATATAAATATGAGAAAACTGTCCCTGTCCCAGGGCGCTCAGCGGGAAATTAATTGATTTGCTATAGTTAGGCGATGCCGAAAATGCGTTTGCGCCGGGCGAGTAGAAGAACGCCTGATAGCTAATCACCACATACCTGAGCAGGGCCTTCTTGATATTCGACCCTAAATCGGTCTCAAACGAGGTCACAAACAGGTCCGGATAACCGTCGCCGTTGATATCGGCCAGCCGTATCATCGGCGATATGCCCTTGATATTGATAATCTGCGACGGCATCTCGGCGTAGTTGACCGCGCCCGCCGCATCCTTTACCCCGTTAAACACGAATACCCGCGTCATCAACTGGTTGGTGATATTGCCTCCGGTGGTGGTGATAATCAGGTCGGCTGTTCCGTCGCGGTTAAGGTCGGAGAAATAGACAGACTTAAAAGCGATGTCATCCGCCGAAGAGCCGGACAGGAACTTAAGGGTAAATACCTTCGGCTGGTTAAACGGCTGGACATAATACGTAATCGAATTATCCGCGCAGCTGATAATATCCTTCAACCCGTCACCGTTCAGGTCCACCAGCATCAGGCCGGGTAGTCCGGCAGACAGGTTGACAAAGCTGTATTCATCCGCGCCAACTTGCTGGTTGACCGTGCCGAAACTGAATGCCGCATTGCCCGAGTCCGTGAACAGGCTGTAGCCGGACAGGGTGGGGATAATCAGGTCATCCAGCCCGTCATTATTCAGGTCATTCCCTCCCAAGACGGAAGTATAATCCGGCGGGGCGCCGGCATCAGTCGGCGGATAGCGGAACATAGTCGGTATCTTAAGAAACGAATCCATCGCAGGATTATAGCGCTGGCTGGCGTCCATCCGGTAGCACCCGATGCCGTCCGTGCCAAAAAGGACTATTTGCTTTCCCTTGGTCTTGGCGTCATAGTGTCCGGCTGAGACCAGCGACGCCTTGGCGTCCAACCCGATATACTGGTCCGGCACCTCGGCAAAAGGCGGGTTCTTGCTGGCGGCCGGCCTTTGGAAAGCAATCCCGGCGTAGCCGCTGGTCCGGTGCGGGTCATTGAGAATAATGAACTGGTTGGCATCCTCAAAAGTATAAAGGATATCCAGCAGGCCGTCCTCGTTTAAGTCAATGGTCTTAATATCATTAACCACGCAATTAGGCATATTAGCCGGCCCGGCCAGGTTGATGACGTAATAGTTCTCAATTCCGACCGGGTAGGTCGGTGATTCGTCCTCGGCGTAGGCGGTGACAAGAGACAAGAGACAAGCCGCCAGCCACAAGAACGATATCGCAGTTCGCTTCATAACCGCCAGTATACCATTGCCGCGGCCTGGTTCAAGTCTTTTAGCATTAGGCATTGTTAAATGCATATGATGCAAATCACAAATAATGATTAGGATGTGGCATACTTATAACCGATAGGATTTTGTCAACTATATCCCTGCTCCGGTTAATTGCAGGGCAGTGGCATCTTTTATTGACAAATAAATTGCTTTTATTAATATAATATTAAGCGAATTTATGAAATATCTTAAATGGGTAATAATTATCTGGGTAATCGCCTTTTTCTCGGGTTGCGCCTGTCTTAACCGCGATAACCGCATCTTATTAAACGAACTTGACAAAGTAGCTAATCCCCAGACTACAGCCGGAAAAGCGGCTCTTTTGCCTGTGGCGATTCCGGTTGCCACCGGCGCTTTTGCCGTTGATGCCGTGGTAATCCACCCGGCACGCCAGATACCTAAAGCCTCGAAAGACACTTATGATACTTTGTGGAAACCCCGTGATATTCCCGCATATAGAAAAGCAATCATTTTCGTCCCGGTCCTGATAGCCACACCGCCATTTTTCATCGGCGACTGGCTGTTCAGGTCAATATTCGATTATTGGAATTGACCATGAAACACCGTCTTGGTAAGCTGTCCTGGGTTATTTTAGCATTGTCGGTCTTGACCGCCGGTTGCACGGCTTTTAACCGCAATAACACGCCCATCCTGAATGCGGCCGAGAAAAAACTCGTTCCCAAAGATAAAACCCTTTTCATTATAACACTGCCGATTACCTTCCCCATTGGGCTGTCGGCCATAACCCTGGATGCGCTGATAGTCCACCCGGCCTTGGTGATTGGCGATTCCTGGGACAGCACCTATGATTCGGTCTGGGGGAACACCCACTGGGATGGCCATTATGCGACTGAGTCGGCTTTGCTCGTCCCGCGGGTGGGCGCGACGCCGGTCGTATTTACCTGTAAGTTCTTCCGGCGGGCTTTCCTTTATTATGATAAAGAAGAGGAAAGACGATCCAAGCAAAGCGAACAGGATAGGCAGAAAGAACGGGACGAACTTAGTCAGCAGGTTAATCAATCGTTAAAACAGGCCAGAGAGTTTTATAGTGAAAAGAAGTATACGGAGGCCGTTACCGCTATTGATAAAATCCTTTGTTTGCGCGATTACCGTCAGACGCCGCTGGACACCCGGCAGGAAACGGCTTTAATATATATGAAATCACTGTTAAGGACAGACGCGCCGGATAGGTTATTTGACTGTTTGGATAAAGACAGCCTCGGCATCTATGCCGGATTCAGGATGGATGATGAGTTGACGGGCCTGTTTGAAGAAACATTCCTGAAGGGAAGCCTTACCCGGAAGAGCCGGATTATTTACTGCCTTGTTCGTTACATCAAGGATGCTGATAATGTTACAGCAATTCTGTTAAAGGCCTTAGACGACCCGGACCCGGTTATCCGTTATATTGTATTGGACATGACAATAAAAGCTTACGGCACGAAAGAATATATTGCGGTTCAGGTTATGAAAAAGGCATCTCAGGACAGCCACGAGGTTATCAGGGCAACCGCTATTAAGAATTTGGGTGAATAAGGATTCCCCTTAAGCATCTTCCCGGTCTTATTAAGTCTCTGTTTAGCATTACGCTTGACAGGGATTAATAAATTAGCTAATATCCCATTATGAGTAAAAAGGCGGTAATACTTACTCTTGGCATTGTCCTGTTAATCGCATCTCTTGGATACCTGTTTTCTTGGCCGACCGCACTCAGGCAAATCATCAATATGAAGAGGGCGGAAAAGCACCTGTCTATAATAAAGAGCCGATTAGAAACCAATCCTATATTTAAAGATATACGATTGAGGGCCGGCGCCGGGCTTAACGGTTGTATTATGGTAATCGGCACCGTCCCGGCAAACAAGGACATCATCGAACTTAAAAATATCATAACCAACACTAATCCGCCGGTAATGGTTGATTATGCAGTCTCCTCGGTTGATAATGCTAATTGGGTTGATTTATCCGATGGCCTCAAGTGCCTGGTGGAATTGGAGAAAAATATATTCGCAATCAGCGAAACTATAACAGTTGATGTGTTTATCAGGAATAGCACGGATAAAGAAATTATGTATGTCAGGGGCTTCTACTATAATAATCCTAAACTTGGTCCGGCCTTCCGCTGTGGAATTGATCCTGTGCTTAAAGATTCTAATAATACCGAGATAAAATCAATTTGCCGCATAATTTGTTTAAACATTAGTGAGGCAAGTGAAATGAAACCGGGTGAATCGGAATATTTCTCATTCAATTTAACTGATTGCTACCACCTTGACAAGACCGGGAAATACTCATTCTACCTGTCGTTTAAGAAGGGGGGCTTCTTTGCGGACGGGCAGTCCAATACCGTCGGGTTTGAGATAGCGGATAAGCGGAAATACTAAACAGGGACTAAACGAGGATCAACGAATAATTATGGAAAAGAAACTGCTCTATATCGGTTTAGGCATACTGGCAGTTGTCTTAATGTTTATCGGCTATCATTATGCCAGGTTCCAGCAGGCAACATCGCGGATGAAAGGGCTCTCGGCTGACCTGGAGCGGCGCATCGTGGAATTTGAGAAGAAGGAATATAAACGACCGCCGCTGTTTGGCCCGGCCGTGCCCGGCAACGCCGCGGAGTATTACGAAGAAGCATACAAAAAAATAAGCAAAACAAATCAGTCTATTTGTAGGCAGATAACTGACCATATTGATAATCCATCCAGGCCTCTTAGTTCCGAGGCAATGGCTTATTACGAACAGGTCAAGCCGGTTATAGAAGTGATAAGCAAGGGGACTCATGCCGAAAATTATAAATCATTGACTAACCATCGGGATGGCTTTTTTTAGGGACGTTCATACAATCGATAAAGTACATTTATTAGCAAAGTTGATGCTGTTACGGGGCAGAGAGCTCAAGGCCAGCGGCCAAATTACGGAGGCCATTAATATCTATTGCGATACCATCAGATTTGGCGACGATTGGATTAGATATAGTGAGCTTATGGAGGCGGCGATGGGCGTATCATCCTGCGAGATAGCATATGAAGAAATAAGGCGTTTGTTGGATGACCAGCTTTCTGATGAACAGCTTAGTTTACTCCTGGGTTATTTTAGGGTTCTGGATGAAACCCAGCCGGATTTTGCTAATGCTTGGGTTGGCGAACAGCTGTGTTCTGAAGCCGGCTTGAAGAAAGCCGCCGAATATAGCGGATTCTTTACCAACCGGAGTGGGATAAGTTGGAGTATACTTGGTCAGTCTAGTTATGATTGGATTAATCGAACGGATTACATCGAAGCCTGGCCGGACGTGCAAGTGCTATATCCGGAGTTGATTCGAATAAATAGATTACCATTCAGGCAGGCGAAAGAAGATTCGGTTAAATTTGAGGCGTATGGAATGACTTTGAGGAATCGTATTAGCCGGGCAATGTTTCCAAGTGCAATTATAGGGTTGACTTATGATACGGAAACAAGAGCGTCCTTCCGAGGCGTTTACATTTTAGCCGCGCTGAAGTTATACAAGCTCAGGCACGGAGCGTATCCGGAAACGCTTGATAAGCTGTCTCCGGCCATTATACCGGCAGTGCCATTAGACCCGTTCAGCGATAAGCCGTTTATCTACCGGGTTGACAAAGACGGCATCCTGTTCCTTTACAGCGTCAAAGAAGACCTTAAGGATGACAATGCCGACCCTAAAAAGGACGTAGTCATCAGCCCCAAGATAACAAAATAGGGTGAATTAATGGAATAATAAACAGGGACTTGACACGTTCGCTGAGTAAGGGCTTAGTGTAAATTTGACTGGTACGAGAGGCGAAAAAACTAGTCTTTTAAGAGTCTCTTTAAGTCACTGTTGGATAGAAAGAACTGATTCTGATTAAAGGAGGATGTATGAGAAGCGCATTTGCATTTGGTATCCCGTTGTTTGCGGGCATAATCGCCGGCGTATTTTGTTCGTGCCTGATATGCGGCTGGATTCTTGCGGCTGAGAATGAAGACGCCTTTTCGGTGCTGGAACAGTTCGAGAAAAATAGCACCGGCCTGGAAAAGGCCGGGTTAGATACCTTTATTGCCAAGGTGACTACGGAACAGCCCGAAACCGGCTGTATGGTCTACTGGGCAAAGAACAGGGGAGTCAAGACCAAGACAACCGACGGCAAGGAAAGCCCTCAAATCGCGGAAATAACCAGGGCCGCCGGACTGGGAAGAACCAAAATAAGCAAGACCTATGACCTGACCAAGGATAGTTTTACCGGCGCCTGCGAGACGCTGGCCCTGACCGGCGGCACTGCTGTCAAACAGCTCACTTTCATCTCTAACGACGAGTCCGGCACCGCGCAATTCCCAAAGGTAATCTTAACGATTGACCCAAAAAAGTGTCAGCTGCTCCAGATAGAGTTAGTCAGCAATTCATCTCCCTTCGGGCAGGACACCAACAAAACAACCTTTGAATACAACAAAGACGGCTTTATTGCCAAGGAAGTTATGTCCGGCAATGCCGGGGGCTCGATGCCCTTTGAAAATACCACCGAGTACGCATACGCCGCCGTGAACAAATTCACCGTACTGTCAAAGATAACCAGGAAAATGACCTGCGGCGGTATGGAGGGAATGCCGGCCAGTGACTCCACCAATACCTTTACCTATTCCGACATAAAGGTCAACGCCAAAATCCCGGAGGAGATTTTCTCACAGTCCCAGGCAGTTGAAACCGCCAAGCAATTGCTCCTGTTGAAAGGGAAAGTCGGCATCTGGTTCCTGGGCCACAGCGGCGTGGCAATCAAGACCGCCAAGCACTTCCTGGTGTTTGATTACCTTGCCTTCCCGCCCACCGTGGAGAATACCGAGGAACTGTCAACCGGCGTGATTAACCCGGAAGGGCTCAAGAGCGAAAATGTGCTGGTCTTCGTTTCGCACGACCATTCCGACCATTTTAACCCCAAAATCGCCTCGTGGCAACGTAAGATAAAGGAAATCAGGTATATTGCGCCGCCTTGCGTATTTGACTGCGCGCCCGGGCTCAAGAACAAGCCCAAGGAAAACCTGATAGAAATCGACGCCGATAAGGAGATTACCACAACCGACGGCGTCAGTATATCCACTATCAGGGCCACCGATGCCGGCGTAAGCTTCCTGGTCAAGGTCGACGGGCTGGTCATCTTCCACGCCGGTGACCACGCCCTTTGGGCAAAACAAATCGAGCCGGATTACCAGAACGAGTTGAAAAGGCTCAAAGGCGCAAAGATAGACATCGCCTTCCTGCCGTCGGCCGGCCAGCCGGACGGCACGCAGACCGTCGTCCGCGAGGGCGCTCTGTGGGCAGTCAAGGAACTGGCGCCCAAGGTGGTTATCCCCATACACCTCTCATCCGACTTGGCCGAAGGCGCGGCTTTGGCAAAGATTATCAATGAGCAAAAGTCAGGCACGCAATCTGTTTTCCTGGAGGAGAACCGCGGAAAGCTGTATATATACGAGAACGGAACGATAAAGG
This sequence comes from Planctomycetota bacterium, assembly GCA_043808305.1. Taxonomy (GTDB): domain Bacteria; phylum Planctomycetota; class MHYJ01; order JACQXL01; family JACQXL01; genus JBBAAP01. The sequence continues at coordinate 38,114 of JAZDFB010000051.1, forward strand.
AAAGTAAATAAAGGAGGAACAGCTATGAAAACAGGAATGATTTGGGGCGTGATAACTATGTTAATGGTGATATTAGTTGCGGTGATGATGGCCCGGCCGGGAATGCGGCCACGGCCCAGAAAGCCCGCTGTGCAGTGGGTACGGCCTCAATCAAACAACTCCACTGTGCAGACGATACGGATTGAATCAAACAAACCCAAACCACCGGCCGGCCTGGTCGGCTGGTGGAAGTTCGACGAGGCATCCGGCATCACCGCCACGGATTCCTCCAAAAACGGCAACGACGGCACAATCAGCGGCGGGGCGATATGGTCCGACGGCGCGCTGGCATTTGACGGCGTGGACGACCTTGTAAAAGTGCCTCATTCCCCGTCGTTTGACATTGCCGGCCAGCTTACCATTGAGGCCTGGGTGAACCTGCAGGCCGACCATTCAAGCATGGATAACACCATGATAAGGAAGAACGGCAGTTTCCTTCTTGAGCTGGGAGAATCCGGGATAAATGTACCTATCTTCTATATTTGCTGGGAGGACAAAAGCACGTCAGAGATAAACGGGCCGCCCATACCCAAATTCGAATGGCATCACCTGGCCGCCACTTACGACGGCAATGCTATGAGGTTGTATATGGACGGCAACCTGGTCAGCTACGATTCCGTCGGCAAAAGAATTATGCGCGTAACGGCTGAACCGCTGACCATCGGCAGATGGGAATGGAACAAGGAATGGTACAAAGGCCTTCTGGGCGACGTGCAAATATATAATTACGCCCGGACTCAGGACCAGATTAAGGAGGATTCCAAACTATATTATACCCCGGGTACAGAGGTGCGCTGGGAAACGGCCGTGACGCCTCCGCCGGAACAGGCCACCCGGGAGATTCCGGCCGTCATCCGGCCCGAGCGGACACCCAAGGAAGAGCTGACACCGGAATTACAGGCTAAAATCGCCAGGCTAATCGAACAGCTGGGGGATGAGCGGTTTGAGAACCGTCAAGCCGCCCAAAACGAATTAATCGGGCTGGGAGATATAACAATCCCGGAACTGGAAAAAGCCCTGCAAAACCCCGATGCGCAAATCAAAATGAGCGCTCAGGCAATCCTGAAATCCTTACGCCCGGTCGGCTGGTGGAAATTAGACGAGACATCCGGCATCACCGCCACAGATTCCTCCAAAAACGGCAACGACGGCACGGTTCACGGCAATCCCGCCTGGGACGGCGGGCTGTCCTGTGACGGCGAGGACGACTATGTGGAAGTGCCGGGTTCGAGAACGTGGAACATTACCGACCAGCTTACCATCGAGGCCTGGGTGAACCTGCAGGCCGACCATCCAAGCGGGCAGTGCACTATGATAAGAAAAAGCGAGAACTTCCTCCTGGAACTGGGCGATGAAGGCACAAACAGGCCTGTCTTCCTGATTTACCGGGTAGACGGAAGTTCGTTTGACTACGACTGCATAAACGGGCCGGCCATTCCTAAATTCGAATGGCATCATCTGGCCGCGACATACGACGGCAATGCTATGAGGATGTATATAGACGGCAACCTGGTCAGCTCCGAGTCCGTCGGCAAAAGAACCATCAGCGTAACAAATGCTCCGCTGACAATAGGCAGAAGAATTTGGAATGATGAGTGGTTCAAAGGAATTATCAGCGACGTCAAAATATACGATTGCGCCCGGACCGCGGACCAGATTAAGGCGGATTCCCGGAGCCGGTAGCCGACACCGCGGGCAGGTCAGTGGCAGTTCGAGCTATAGTCCATAGTCTATAGCCTTTAGTCTCCTGCAATTTCCTTGCCCAAACCGCCCGGTTAGTGCCGCTTCGACCAACGGGAGTTAGCGGCACGTTATTAGTCGCTGTTAGGCTTTAGCCGTTATCAGCGACTTATCCCGCATAGCGGGGTCCAAGCAAAGCTTGACGGGACTGAACCATTTCAGTATAATGTCTCCGGAATTACCTAAGTGGAGGGAATAGATATGGCAAATGAACTGATACCCACAAGCCCGTCCCGAATGCCTTCGGGACTAAGAGGGGTAACTAAAATAGCCGTTTTCCGGGGCCGTAAAATCCGCAAGGCGCTTTACAAAAACGAATGGTTCTTTTCCGTTGTTGATGTAATTGCCGCGTTGACCGAAAGCGGAAATCCCCGCGATTACTGGTACAGAATGAAAATGCGG
>JAZDFB010000052.1:0-4947 GCA_043808305.1 Planctomycetota bacterium
TGACTGTTCCGTCAAAGTTTTTATCGGCATAAGCATCAACGGTAATGATGGCCGGGGTTTTACCGGCCCAAACCCTGGCCACGATATTTTCCGGTATGGCCGCTGTTGCTTTGACTCTTTCCACCTGAATGATGGTGAATACCGGCTTCTGGGGCGTGACCATATCGCCCACATCAATGTAATGCTGTGAGATAACACCGGCTATAGGAGCGCTGATATGAGCCTCTTCGGAATTTATCTGGGCCAGTTCTAATAAGGCCCCAAACTGCTTTATCTGGGCTTCAATCATTTCACGTTGAGCCAGCGATGCTTTATATTGAGTTTCGGCCTGGTCACGCCGGGAATCTGATACGGCCCCTTCTTTGTGCAACTCCTGAATACGGGACAACTCTTTTTCCGCGTTAGAGATATTGATTTTTAATTGTTTAAGCTGGGCCTGGGCGGACTCGCGTGCGGACAGAGCCTGGATTATCTGGGCTTCGATTGCCGATGTCTCTAATATAGCCAGGGTGTCGCCTTCCCTGACGGTTTCTCCGCTTTTTGCCAGAAGTTCTTCCACCCGGCCGCCGACCTTGGTATAAATATCAACCTGGTTTAAGGCTTTTATTGAACCAAAGGTGGAGGTTGTTTCTATCATATCCGTCCGGACGATTTCCTGAGTTATCACCGGGATAAGTTTTTCGGAGGCGATATTTTTGTTCCTGTCTTTTTCCCTCATCTCCTGGATGCGTTTTACCAGAAGCAATCCGCCGCCGACCATGACGGCTATAATTAATGCGCCGATAATCAGTTTCTTCATGAATTCTTCTCCAATCTTTTTAGTTATTTAAATGCCTGGATTTGGCCGGTTGTCATTTCCAGGTTTGCCAAAGCAAGGCTGTATTGATATAATGACATAACATAATTTTTGGATGTGGTATCAAGCGCCATCTGTGCGTCCATGATTTCCAATTGGGTATTGGTGCCGTTCTTATAGCCGATTTCGACCAGGCGCAGGCCTTCCTCGGCCTGTTTTACATTATCTTTCTGGGACATAACCAGCGCCAACGAGTCCTTCAGTCCCAGAATAGCCTGGGCCAGTTCCAGGCGGATATGTTCCTTGAGATCGTTCTGGAGTATTTCGTTTTGTTGAAGGGCTGATTTTTCCTGGCGGACCCGGGCATTGACACGGCCGCCTTCGTAAACCGGGATGGATAACACCGCGGTTAAAGACCAGTAATCACCCCATTTATCCTGGCCAAAGTATTTACGGGAAGGTTTTTCTTCACCGTAACTGCCGGATAGCGAAACGGTCGGCAAATGTTCGGCTTTAGCCATTTTGACCATTTCTTTCTGGAGGTCAACCTTAATCTGGGCTGAACGCAGGTCAGGCCTATTGGCAAAAGTATTTTCTTCAAGTTCGGATAAGATGGGCATTGTTTTGGTATACACCAGCCGGTCGGTCAACTTGATATCTGAGGCATCCTTGAGCGGCAACCCTATCAGGTTCATCAGTTCGAGTTTGCTTCTTTGGAGAGTGGACTGGCTCTGCAGCCGCAGGGTCCTGATATTGGAAAGCTGGACTTGGGTGCGCAGGACTTCGTAATTGGAAGCCAGCCCCCCGCGATTCTGCTTGGTGACGTCATCCATGTGTGCCGCCATAACTGCCTCGCTGGTTAGATTTACCCGGACGATTTCTTCATTAAAGATGACATCATAATATGCCTTTTTTGTCTGGAATACCACGGCACGCATCAAATCTTCCTTCTGGGATGCGGTCATCAACTGCCCAAGATGTCCCGATCGTATCCCGGCCCAGATCCGGTCTCCCATATAAACTGGTTGTTTTACGGAAAGGGCAGCATTGTAGTTATTAAGAGAGCCTATTTCCATAGATCCAAATGACTGAACGGCATCCAGCCTGGTGTAGGAAGCGTTGGCCGAAACGCTCGGAAAAAGTCTTGAGCGGGCTTCGGCATACCTGGCATCAGCCTGATTGGTTGCTTCGTTAACCAGAAGTATCTGCCGGTTATTTTCCATAGAGATACGGATGCATTCATCCAGCGAAAGAGCCCTGTCTTTATGCTCCGGACCGGTCTCCTGCGAATGGAGCATTAAAATCGGACTGAGAGTCAGTATTATCAGATAGGGAATAAATTTTCTCATACAAAATCCTTTCATCGTTTATAGTTCGGCTGCCTGCTTGCCCCGTTAGAGGCCTTGCCTCTAACAGGGTGCGATTGCAGCCGACTTATAGGTGGCAGTAATCTTCACAGACTGCCACCTATAATAGCAGGTTATTGATAAAAACCTCTTCCAGATACTTCCCTTTTTCTATGAAAGACTTTTTACTTACACCTAAAAGGGTGGTGAAAAGCATACCGTAGAAAATATCCGTCAGGAGGTTAGCTATGGCGCGAGACGGTATCTTTTTTATCAGCCCCTGGTTAATGCACTGCTGTATCAATGCTTTGGCTCTATTAAAGCCGCGGGCATAATACTTGAGGTAGATTTTCTTTGACTGTGTTTTATATTCGCTGCGGTAATGAATGACTATTTCCAACAGATGCAAATTATTGCTGAAGAATTCTATATGGCTGCGCATAATAGCTTTAAGTTTAGCGATAGGGTTAGTGATATTCATAGATTTGGCCGCAATTTCCTCGGCCAGCCTTTGCATCATCTGCTCCATGACTGCGGTGAATAACTCATGCTTGGTTGGGAAGTAACGGTAGATGGTGCCCTTGCCCACACTGAGTTTTTTAGCGATAATTTCAACATCGGTCAGATGGTAGCCGGATTTGGCGAACACTTCGGCTGCGGCATCCAGGATATCGGCGTGCCGGCGTTCCTTGATTTCCTTCAACCGCAGTTTTCTTTTCATGGCTTTGTTGCTCCTTTTCCTTCCCCGCTGGAATAAGCGGGACCCCGATAATGCGGGATAAGTCGCTGATAACGGCTAAAGCCTAACAGCGACTAATAACGTGGCAGTTCCACGGGAGGCAGTAGCTCTACGTCACGGAGTGGCGCCTTTGTCGCCATGGCGCTTCGTCTCCATTTACCTCGCTTCGGCGGGGTTCCTACTGTCACTAACTCCGGCAATAGACGGACTCGTAAGTCCGCCTGAATATTAACAGAATAAAAGAGTTCGTCAAGCTTTTAAACGGTATTTAATACTCTGGCAGTTTGACCCCGCTCTTTCTTACGTGGGCTGATAACCATTCGCCACAGGCGAAAGCACTGAGCGTAGCGAAGTGGCTCAGGGTAAACTCCTAAAGTCTAACAGCCCAAGCATAATTTTGGCGGAAAGGTTATCAGCCGCGCAACGGGATAAAATTGTCTCTGAGGAGCCTGGATTTGATATTAGTGATGTCGGTCCGCTTGGTCAGGCATGACCAGATAAACCCGCTGTTGCGGTATTCGCCGATAGATTCAAAACCGGTTATTTTGCCGCCGGTGACAAAAAGCCGGCGAAATGATGCGTCGTTACGGTAATCAATGATTTCCGGCGCGCCGATTTTACCCATGGAAACAATCGGTTGTCCGTGGATATTGATAATATTGATTGCCTGGGCGCCGGCGTAAGCGCTGGCCAGGCCAGCCATGTTTTGACCGGCTACTCTGCCTTGCTCTATGGCATTGGGCCAGATGGCAGAAATAGTTCTTTCACCCGAAAGATAGTCAAACGATTCGGCCACATCGCCGGCCGCGTATACGTCAGGCATATTAGTGCGCATATGTTCATCCACAACAATGCCTTTGTCGAAGATGGTGATGCCGCTGTTCTCCATAAAGGCTGTATTGGGTTTAACCCCGATAGCGATAATTACCATCTGGCAGTCAATACTCGATTCCGGTTTGTCATCTTGGACGGCAGGCCCCGTTAGAGGCGATGCCTCTAACGGGGCAGGCCTGATAATAATTCCGGAAACCTTTTCGCTGCCTTTGATTTCAACAAGCTTAGTATTGAGCTTGACTTCCACGCCTTCCGCTTTGATGAACTGACCGGCGATTGAGGCAAAATCAGCGTCCAGGATGCGGGCCAGGATGCGGTCGAGCAGTTCAATAATTACGGTCTTTATCCCCTGTTTGTTCAAGGCCAGGGCTGTTTCTATTCCAGTAAATCCGGCGCCGATAACCGCGGCTTTTTTAACTTTATGTTTGGCAAGATAACCGGTAATTTTCCTGGTGTTTTTGAGGGTATCAACCGTAAAAACCCCTTTTGTGCCTATTCCGGGAATGGGCGGGACTACAGGCCCCGAGCCTGAAGCAATTAAAAGCTTCCCGTACGAGAACGATTTTCCGTTATCCAGCACAACTGACCGCCGTTGAGTGTTTATTCTGCAGACCCGGCTGCCGAAAATAGGTTTGGCCTTTATCCTTTTTAAGAAATACTGGTCCAGACGCGGGACCTGTTTATACGGGAGTTCTTCAGAGATAACATATGGCAATGCACAGGGCGAATAATTGGGCATCTGTTCGCCCGAGATAATGACAACCGGCGCAGATTGGTTTAATTGGCGGAAAGCTTCCAATGCCGAAATGCCGGCCGCGCCGCTGCCGATGATGATAATATTGTTATCTTTCATAATACTGGACTATAACATTCGTCTTTGTAGGTAACTGCCCGATTCCCTCTCCCTTGATGGGAGAGGGTAGGGTGAGGGTGTATAATAATAATCACCCTCCCCTTAATCCCCACTGGGGAAATATTGATAGGAAGAACCCCCCAAAATCAAATGTTATGAACCACTACATCAGAAATCATAAGTAACGCCCCATGAGAAACCTTTAAGGTTAGTGGACAGTTTCTCCCAGCTGTCGGCCCATGCCGTGCCTTTCTGGTCCCGACCCTTGGTCCAGAGCCGGAGGTATTGCGAGCCCAACTGGACAGATAGATTGCGGACTGGTTTATACGAAAGCAGGATAGAGTAGCTCAGCCCGTGCCCGGCAGCGGCGATTTCTTCG
>JAZDFB010000053.1:0-7813 GCA_043808305.1 Planctomycetota bacterium
TGCTAAGACAGCCAGGATGTTGGCTTAGAAGCAGCCACCATTTAAAAAGTGCGTAACAGCTTACTGGCCGAGCATTTTTGCGCCAAGAATTATCGGGCCTAAGCTCGTTACCGACGCCGTGGATTCGTCCGGTAGAGATACTTGACGAGTGGTAGGGGAGCGTTCTAAACAGGACAAAGTGGAATTGTGAAGTTCCATGAACAGTTTAGAAGCGATTATCCGGACATAAGTAGCGTGACAATTCCGATGAGAAATCGGAACGCCGTAAGCCTAAGGTTTCCTGGGGAAGGTAACTCCGCCCAGGGTTAGTCGGTGCCTAAGGTGAGGCCGAAAGGCGTAGCTGATGGAAATGCCGTTAATATTCGGCAACTATTCCAGGCGCGATAAAGAACCAGCAGGGGGGGTGGAGAAGGCTATGCTGTCCCAGCGATCAGAAATGCTGGGCTTGTTCGACTAGGGGAGAAGGACAGGAAAATCCGTTCTTCTGCTATCTCTGAGGGAACAAGGGAATCCCGCAAGGGTGGAAGTGGCAAACGCCATGCTCACGAGAAAAGCCTCGGTTGGGAGTGCTTGGAGTAACCGTACCAAAACCGACACAGGTAGGCGAGGAGAGAATCCTAAGGCGTTCGAGAGAATCCTCTTAAAGGAACTAGGCAAAATGGCCCCGTAACTTCGGGACAAGGGGTGTCCTGGCTGGTGAAGTCACTTGCTGATGGAGCGAGCCGGGATTTCAATAAAGCGGGCCGGGGAACTGTTTATTAAAAACACAGGTCTGTGCTAAGCCGCAAGACGACGTATACAGACCGACGCTTGCCCAGTGCTGGAAGGTTAAGGGGTGTGGTTAGCGGCCGCAAGGCTGCGAAGCTACTAACCGAAGCCCCAGTAAAAGGCGGCCGTAACTATGACGGTCCTAAGGTAGCGAAGTTCCTTGTCGGGTAAGTTCCGACGTGCATGAATAGCGTAATCACTTGGCCGGTGTCTCTAAGAGGAGCTCGGCGAAATTGCAGCAGCGGTGAAGATACCGCTTGCCCGCACTTAGACGGAAAGACCCCATGAACCTTTACTGTACCCTCATATTGGGTTTTGATTTAATTTGCGTAGGATAGGTGGGAGACTTTGAGGCCCTGCTTTCGGGTGGGGCGGAGTCAACGGTGAAATACCACCCTGATTATGTTAGGATCCTAACCCCTGCCGTGCAGGCAGGAGAACAGTGTGAGGCGGGCAGTTTAACTGGGGCGGTTTCCTCCAAAAAGGTAACGGAGGAGCGCAAAGGTCCCCTCAGCACGGTCGGCAATCGTGCGCGGAGCGTAAGGGTATAAGGGGACTTAACGGTAAGACAAATAGGTCGAACCGGTGTGAAAGCAGGCCCTAATGATCCGGTGGTCCTGAATGGAAAGGCCATCGCTCAACAGATCAAAGGTACTCTGGGGATAACAGGCTTATGGTGTCCAAGAGTCCATATCGACGACACCGTTTGGCACCTCGATGTCGGCTCATCGCATCCTGGGGCTGGAGAAGGTCCCAAGGGTTCGGCTGTTCGCCGATCAATAGCGGTACGTGAGCTGGGTTTAGACCGGCGTGAGCCAGGTCGGTCCCTATCTAGTGTGGGCGTAGGAAGTTTGAGGGACGCTGTCTTTAGTACGAGAGGATCAGGATGGACGGACCTCTGGTGTACCAGTTATCCTGCTAAGGGTAATCGCTGGGTAGCTATGTCCGGGGGGATAATCGCTGAAAGCATCTAAGTGAGAAACCCCACCCAAGATCATACTTCCCAATTATCCCCGTGCAAACGGGGCTCTGATATGAAGACCACTTGTAGACTACGAGTTTGATAGGTCCTAGGTGTAAGGCCTGTAAGGGCTTCAGCCGAGGGATACTAATCGGTCGTTCGTCTTGACCACTTTTTTATCCTTGAGCCCATGAATAGTTTTATTGTATTTAACTCCCGGTGGTCCAATTCCCAAGGGGCCACACCCGTTCCCATCCCGAATACGGCCGTTAAGCCCTTGGGGCCAATGATACTACTGATGATTTATTCGGTGGGAAAGTAGGTCACTGCCGGGGTTGCTATTATATACCCCGTTCTTTGTTTTCCAAGGAGCGGGGTTTTTTTACCTAAGGAGAAGAGGTTTCATAAGGTATAATACCTTAAGGTATAACATTATTAATATACCTAATGGTATAACCTGTAGTTGCCCGATTCATCGGGCTCAATACTTCGGCAGTTGGAGTGGAGCGACTTATCCCTAGACCCTGAGGGGTCTTGGGACAAGAACCCGTACGGGCTGCCGAGTATGGTCGGCTGTTCCCGCTTCGGCGGGACTAACAGCCGATCCATAAATTGAGCAACTACAAGACGGTGTTATCAGCATCTACATACTTATGAAACTTGGAGTAGTTTTTATATGAAAGAATATCTCAAAACCATCGCCCAGATGATGGCCGTGGCGGCACGGACTGCGCCCAAGTCGGCCGGCCAGGATTTCGTCAAGATAGAAATAATTATCGGAGACGTGCTTGTCAAGTTGGCGCAGGAAATGATTGCCTACGGCGCCAGGACCGGCAAGAAGAACTTCGACCGGGACGGCAACAATATCGCCAAATCAGACGCGCTGGTGCTGGTCGGGCTGAAGGATTCCAAAACGACGGGACTTAACTGCGGCGCCTGCGGCTACCCGGAATGCGCCAAACTGCCGGCCGCCAAGGAAGGCCCGGAATTCAAGGGGCCTTATTGCGCCTACCGCCTGCTGGATTTGGGCATTGCCCTGGGCTCGGCCGCCAAGACCGCCGGTATCCTTAATGCCGACAGCCGGATTATGTACCGGGTCGGCGTGGTTGCCCGGCAGATGAAACTGATAGATTCTGATTACGTTCTTGGCATACCGATTTCAGCTTCGGGCAAGAGCATCTATTTTGACCGGTAAACCGGCGCGGAGTGGAATTCTTAGAATTACCTAAACTACCCGCACTTTACCAAGCATAATTGTGTCATTTCTACAACCTTGTAAAATAGATTGACTTGCCTGGCAGAATTAGATATATTCCGGCTTAAGGGTTTAGGCTTTGTGTCACTGGAATAAATAAACCGAATGGCAAAGTTACGGAGCCGGGATTTTACTTGTAGTGAGCATAGCGAATCTATAATAAGAGAGGCACGCGAGCGAGTAGAATAAAGCGATTCGAGCGGTGGGAAGTGTCCCTCGGGGAAATAAAGGAAGAGGAAATATGCGGCCTGTTCACGTGATCCAGCATAAATAATAACAAATGAAAACGGCTAATATTTTAGCACTGTTTTTGGTCGGGATGATTGGATGCAATACGCCAACAGTAAGCAGTAAAACACCAGATGTACAACCCACGACAGAAAATTCCACGCTAACATCAACTATCCAACAGCTAATTACTATGCTCGGTGATGACGATTGGAAAATACGGGAAAAGGCGCAGAAACAACTGGAAGATTTACCCGTAGATGAAATAGAATCCATCGTTAAGGAAGCAACTGAAAGCAAAGACCTAGAAGTTAAAAGCCGCGCAGAGCGTATTCTCAAAGTAGCAGAAGTCAAAAAACGAGTGAAGTTCTCGGATAGTTTCTTAAATAAATTTCCTAATGTTTATTGCGACTTGGCAAAAATGAATATGGATGATAAGTTTGAATTCCTTCAGAAAGTAACCGCTTGTAATGACGAAAACCAGTATGAATATAAAAACATTGTAACAAACACTGATGTGGCTAGTTTGTTTGGTGAAGTACTATTAGAAGAAGGTAGAGGTTTGACTCGCGAAGAGAAACTAATTATTATTGCGATGAGTAATGGAGATTTTGTAAATCCTTATCGTTTTGATGGACCAGGGATACAAGGTGGAGGTTGGTGGCAACCTATCCCTGAATCAGCACCTTATATAATAAAACTCTTAAATGACGAAGATGATGGCATTCGCTATTATACCGCAGAATCGCTGGGAAATCTTGGTGCTAAAGAAGCTATACCCGCATTAATCCTCTTAAAAAACAAATACAATGGAAACAGCGAAGAGGAGCAGCTTTCTAGTTTTTTTGCCGCTCCTGAGGCTCTTAGCAAACTCTGTACCAAAGAAGCCATTCCAGAACTGATTAACTTCTTAAAGGATAAAGACTCGGAAGTTCGCCGTTATGTTACCGATGTCCTTAGTAAGCTCGGTGCCAAAGAATCTATACCGGAGCTAATAAAGCTCTTGAATGATGAGGATGCAAAGGTTCGCGAAGAGGCTGTTTGGTCGTTGGGTCAACTTGGCGCTAAAGAAGCCGTTCCGGAACTAATGAAACTCTTGAAAGATAAGAATGCGGATGTTCGGGGATATGCAGCTGCGAGCATGGGGTACCTCAGTGTCAAAGAAGCCATTCCGATACTAATTGGATTTTTGAAGGATGAGAATTGGCGTGTTCGTGGGTTTGCCGCTCAGGCACTTGGTAAACTTGGGGTCAAAGAAATTATCCCTGAACTAATAAAACTCTTGAGTGACCAGGATGAAGATGTTCGCTGGTATGCTACTGATGCACTTGGTAAACTTGGGGCCAAAGAAGCTATTCCTGAACTAATAAAACTCTTAAAAGATAATGATTATAATATCCGCCGATATGTTCCCAATGTTCTTAGTAAGCTCGGTGCCAAAGAAGCGATTACTGACATGGTAAAATTACTTAAGGATAACGAAAGTGAAATTCGTGGTTGGGCCGCAATTGCCCTCGTAGAACTATGTGCCAAAGATAAGGTGCCAAAAGAGGTAATAGAGGATATTAAACCTATTCTAAACTGGGGCGGCGATTCTGGAACCCGCGCCCAGGCGGCGCTTAAAGAACTCGGGGTGGAAGTAAAGTAGATCATGTCTGGTTGTCCGGTGACACAGAGCTTGTCCAAAAACTAGCCATTTTTAGGCGAAAATCAATATATCAGAAAGACCCGTGACACACACCTTCGGCGGTAATGTAGTAATCAGGCCCATTTCCGGACGCTATTTTCCTAAAATCACCGATTTTTAGTGTTTATTTGCTATAAAATAATCGTTTGATATCTAAAAATAACTTGCCTTGGTGCGGAGTAACACTTTTGCGGGTGCGGACCAAGGCTTTTACGGGTGTGGACTAAGGCTTTTACGGACGCGGAGTAATACTCTTACGGGTGTGGACTAAGGCTTTTGCGGACGCGGACTAAGGCTTTTACGGACGCGGAGTAATACTCTTACGGGTGCGGACTAAGGCTTTTACGGGTGTGGACTAAAGCTTTTACGGGTGCGGACTAATACTCTTACGGACGCGGACCAATACTCTTACTGGTGCGGACTAAAAGTATTACTGTACAGGAATACCAGATTTGACATCCCGGATATCTAAAAACCCCGGGGGGGATATACCCCTAGGGAGGTCCTCCCCGGAGGGGGTGGGGGGTGGGTAACAACTATTTACAGCAAACCGCGCCGAGGAAGTCGTATTTAACCTGAAGCGATTGCCCGGCCATTTCAGACAGGAATTCTTTCCTGATGGTATTTTGCACCGCCGGGATGATTTCATCCCTGAACAGTCCGCTTCCTTTTTGGGTAATCTCGTCGTAAACATCCTGGGCTGTTTGGTACTTGCAGGTTATGGTATCTTTCCAAACCCGGACATCGCCGAAACCGGATTTATCAAGCATGGCGCGGAGATGGTCTTTGGACGGCGGTAATTCCGATTCGAACATCCGCAATGACCAGTCGCGGTGCCGGCGCAATATCTTTTTGAATATGGTTAAGGGGATTTTCGGGGCGTTGTCCTGGAGCGTGACGATGCCGGCCCAGCCGGGTTTCTTGAGTGATTTGTATATGGTTTTGAACGTTTCAGCCGGATTATTTTGGATATCCCAGAGGCTGATGACCAGATGGAAGGTTTCCGGCGGAAATACGCTGAGTTTGGAAATGGGGTCACCTTTGAGAATAATGGCCGGATGGCTGTCCGTAGACGGCTCCAGCGGATTGACCAGGAAGATCTTGGTGTCAGCCAGTTTGGGTAAAAATAATTCGGCTCCGGGCCCGGATATGAATGCCCTGCGCTTTACGGCCGAGGCGAAAACAACGGAATCTATCCGGCTGAATATCTCATCCGGCAGATGCGTTGCTTTCTCTTGCCAGGCTGACTGGTAATTATTCATAAAGGTGGCACAATATCTATGACTGCGATTTCCGGCCGGGCAAGGAAGCGCACCCTCGGTGCAAAACCGCCTTCCATACCCAACCCGCGGTTGATGTAAGCATCCATATTGTTTTCTTTATAATAGCCCATTTCGTATTTTTTACCATATTTAGAGAATGTAATCAGGGCGCCGTAAAAAGGCAGTCGCACCTGTCCGCCGTGCGTATGCCCGCCCAGATACAGGTCAAAGCCCTTTGCCGCGGCTTCAGGTATCAGGTCCGGGGTGTGGAACACAAAGATATTATATTGTTTGGGGTCGAGTGTTTCGGGCAGGGCCGGGTTGCTCAGTCCGCAGAGATATAAGGATACATTAAGGTTATCCAGATTAATGCTTATATTGTTGCCCAACAGGACTCCGTTTGCGGCCAAGATGTCGTCGCTTTTGTAATGCCATTCAAAATTCCCAGGCACGGCATAGATGCCGTAGGGCGCTTTTAGCTTGGACAGGAAGTTTGCCAGATATGGCCGGCCTTTTTCGTCGTTGAGATAGTCACCGCTCAAGATGATAAAATGGGGATTCTGGCTGTTTATCAGCTCCGGCGCGGCTAACTCACGCCGGCCTTCGGATTCGATATGCAAATCGGAGATTTGGACAATTCTGACGGCTTTGCCGCCGCCGATTTTGAGTGACATTGTTTGAAGATTAGTAACCTTTATCCAGCTTGGTTCGATAAAGTAGCCGTAAAGTATGCAGACGATGCCGATGATGGCTAACGCGATGATAGTGAACTTAATTTTGGGTTTATCCAGGAAATCAGGTTTTTTATCCGGGGTGCGCTTCACACATCGTTTAACGATACTAACGATGAATCCGGCGGCGAATATGGAGAATACGACCCCGATAAACAGGGCGGTGGTGATCAGTTCAAATAGATTAAACATTTGTTATCTATGCCGTTACGACAAAGTTTTTGTATATATAGTAAAATATTGGTTATAACGGCATGTGGGGTGGTTTGTGCGTTGTGTTTCCCGCCGAAGCGGGAGCAAATCCCGCCGCAGCGGGAGAGGGCGTCAACACGCCCTCCAAGGAGTGACCGAATCCCGACACCCAGTGGGTGGCGGGAGAGGACAAGAGGTGCGATAGCCCCTATTGAATGCCAAAACGATAGCAAAAAACTATGAATGAAGAAATTTAATCGTTTTGGCATAGAAGTATGGATAAAATATTCCCCGTTTCTTGACAAGATAAATCTGATAATGTAAGTAATAACAAGTGTTTTATTATATAGAAATGTCCCGACGGTAAGCCCGCAGGCAATCCCACACTTATGCGGGAAATAGTCGGGATAAGACCCACTAAAAGCATATTGCCACTGTGTGTCAATATGTTTAAGTGGCTCTAAAAGGAGTTTTATATGGCAGTAGCAAGAGTGACGCAGATAGTGTCGTCATCGACCAAAGGGATTACCGAAGCGGTTCAGGAAGGCATCAGGAGAGCGGCCAAGACTCTGCGCGGCATCACCGGCGCGGAAGTAACCAAAACTAACGTTAAGGTGGAAAACGGCAAAGTAATCGAGTATCGGGTCCATATGAACATCACGTTCGTTCTGGAAGATTAACCTGTAATTCCCGATAGAAAATAGGGCGCAGATATAATTGATGAGCGAT
>JAZDFB010000054.1:0-18910 GCA_043808305.1 Planctomycetota bacterium
TACTGACGCCGCCGTCATCGCTGAATGTTGCGGTTATTTCATCTTCGCAGATTGATTTAACCTGGACGGATAACACCGATAATGAAGCCGGCTATAAAATAGAGCGTAAAACCGGTTCAGGCGGGACCTATAGCCAGATAGACGACGTAGGCATAAATGTCAGCGCATATTCAAATACCGGACTGGTAGACGGCGCTACCTATTATTACCGGGTCAGGGCGTATAATGTAAATATCAATTCTGCATATTCCAACGAGGCGTCAGACTCTATCTCATTAAACGCTCCGACAAACTTGGTTGCCAATATTCCATTGCCATTACAGATTGACCTCACCTGGACCGATAACTCCTCAAATGAAGACGGCTTCAAGATAGAACGGAGTGTAAACGGGATAACCTTTACCCAAATTACTACGGTTGGAGCAAATAATATTTCTTATCCGAATACCGGCCTGGCAGAGAACACCACTTATTACTATCGCATAAGGGCATATAACGGGAATGGCGATAGTAATTATTCAAATGTGGCATCTGCACCGACACCACTAAACGCTCCATCATCGCTAACTGCTCAGGTTATTTCATCCACGGCAATAGCGTTGACCTGGACTGATAATTCTAATTATGAAGATGGATACCGGATAGAACGCGGGTTAACAAATACCGCATATGCATTCCTTATTACAGTAACAGCTAATGCAACCGTCTACACCAATACAGGACTTACTATAAATACCGTCTATTATTACCGCATCCAAGCCTATAATTCTGCTTGTAATAGTTCATATTCTAATGAGGTCCTTAGTGATACTACTCGTTGGTCAGCTATTTCCGCGGGGAGCTACCATACTGTTGCACTGAAAACTGATGGTTCGCTCTGGGCCTGGGGTGGAAATGATTACGGGCAATTAGGGGACGGGACAACTACTCAGAGGAATACCCCAACCCGGATTGGCACAGATACAAACTGGTTAGCCATTTCCGCAGGGGCCTGGCATACTGTTGCCCTGAAGACCGACGGCTCCATCTGGGCATGGGGTGAAAACAACGCTGGGCAATTAGGCGATGGGACAACGGCCAATAAGAATATCCCGACTCGGATTGGCACAGGAACGACTTGGTTAGCCATTACCGCGGGTAACGGACACACCAATGCCTTAAAGACGGATGGAACGCTCTGGGCCTGGGGCAGGAACGCCGATGGTCAATTAGGTGATGGGACAACTACTGATAGATGGATCCCGACCCTTATCGGCACGGATACCAGCTGGTTAGTCGTTGCTGCAGGTTGGCCTACTATTGCTCTAAAGACCGGCGGCACGCTATATGCCTGGGGTTATAATGGGGACGGTGAATTAGGTGACGGGACAAATATTTGTAGAAATACCCCGACCCTTATCAGCACTACCAGCTGGTCAGCCATAGATTGTGGCAATGGTCACACCATTGCCCTAAGGACCGATGGTTCTCTCTGGGCTTGTGGCCGGAATCTTTACTGTCAATTAGGCGATGGGACAGCAACTGATAGATGGACCCCGACTCTTATCGGCACAGATACCAACTGGTTAGCCATTGCCGTAGGGGACTGGCATACTGTTGCCCTAAAGACTGATGGTTCGCTCTGGGCTTGGGGACTCAACAACGCTGGTCAATTAGGGGACGGGGAGGCTCCTATTCAAAAGAATACCCCAACCCATATTGGCACTAACACCGACTGGTCAGCTATTGCCGCAGGGGCCTTGCATACTGTTGCCCTGAAAACCGACGGCTCACTCTGGGTCTGGGGGCGTAATCTTGAGGGTCAATTGGGTGATGGGACAGCGGCTACTAGGGTTACCCCGACGCAGGTGGGGCAATAGCAAATGAATTAATCCGGTGAATTATAAGGGGACACTTCCCACCGGTGGTAATGCAGTAATTAGGCGCATTCCAGATGCCAAATGTCAAATTACCCCTCGAGGACTCGGGATTAAGTGCCAGTAAGCTCATTATCGTTCGCACTGGCACTAAACAAATTTCAGATTTATCCGCTTACCGCTTGATATTTTGCTTGACTTTGTAATGGTAAAGTATTACAGTTGTAATATAAAAGAGTTACAAGATTATGGATATATCGCGTATATTTAATTCTAAAACCCGCGCTGAATTGTTCCGGCTTTATTTTACCAACCCGGAAGCCGGTTATTATCTCAGGGAATTGGAACGCACCTTGGGTATTCCGGTCAGTATGGTCCGGACGGAACTTGTCCGCCTGGAAAAGAATGGTATTTTTACCTCCAGCCGGAAAGCAAACCTGGTCTATTTTTACCTGAATAAGTCTTATCCTTTGTTCTCGGAACTTAAAAGCATCGTATCCAAAACAGTAGGCGTTCGGGGTATGCTCGGCAAAATTCTGGGCCGGCTGGCCGGTGTTGAGGCCGCTTTTATTTACGGTTCTTTCGCCAAAAATACTGAAAACGCCAAAAGCGATATTGACTTGTTCGTCATCGGCAAACTTGATGAGTATGAGTTAGCCGGACAGATAAGAAAAGCCGGAAAAACGCTTAAACGGGAAATTAATTATAGCCTTTTCAGCCGGGCGGATTTTGACAATGGCAAGAAGAACAAGGACTCTTTTATATCGGATCTTATCAGTAACCCGAAAATATTTTTGATAGGAGATGACCATGACTTATAATCAGTTTATCAAAGAGTATCTGGACAAGGGATTGCTCAAAAAGCAAAATCCTGATTTGGCCGCGGTGGAAAAGCTTGTTTTGCGCGCGCTTAAGGATTTGACCGCCGCCCGGGCTAATTTGGCTATCGACGAGGGCATTGCCTTTACGGTTGCCTACTTGGCCATGCTCCATGCCGGCCGGGCCCTGATGCTGTTGAAGGCCTTCCGTCCGGCCGACGGTTACCAGCATAAAACGGTCGTTGAATTCACCGCTTATTTTTTAGGGGAACAATTTAAGCATATCATCAACCATTTTGATATTATGCGCCAGAAACGCAATATTTTCACCTATGAGGTTACTATCAGCATTTCCAGAACCGAAGCCGAAAACGCCCTGAATACGGCTGTCCAGTTTGTCGATTTAATCAGGGATATGCTTAAAAAGGAAGCTCCCCAGGCCGAATTTAAATTTTAATCGGACTTACCATTCAGCCACGGATTACACAGATTGTTTTCTTGTTTTAGCCACGAAATAATGAAACCACTAATTAACACGGATAAACACGAATCATTTTTTTGATCTAACCGCTGAAAGCACTGAGAACACTGATTCCGCGATTTAATCGGAGCGGCGGCCTCTGGCCGTATTACAGATTTCAGATTGCAAATGTCAAATTACAGATTGCACACAGCAGCAGAGGCACAAAGGCACAGAGAAGTTGTCCCGTTAAGCTACGCTTACGGGAACTCCCGCCGAATAGGCGGGATAAGTACCAGTAATTCGCTTTGCTCAAACTGGTACTAATAAGTGGCTATAACGCTACCCCGTCCTTTACAGGCCGGGCTGACTAACAGCCACTAAGAGAGACAAGAGACAGGGGGGAGAGGCAGGGGACGAGGGTGGGAATTTAAATCTACAAAATATTTGACAAAAACCAGCCGAAATGTATCATTTCTGTAACTTAACATTATTGTTTAATTAGGGAAATCCCGCATTATTTATAAACCTCTGCACTATCGTGCAAAGTGTAATATCAAGGTAATGCGGGATTACCCGTCCGTAGGCCTCTCGCCCCGATAAAATCGTGCCTGTGAGGCTAACGGGCATTATTCACGCGTTTAGCGTGAATAATCCGGGGAATATGTGTTTTTATGAATTACGAGCTGTTCCGAAAATCAGTCGGCGCTTTACCCCTGGTCAGCAGACGGTATTTGAAGCTGGCCGCTTCAGGCGCCGGCGGCTTAAATGTCCAGTTGAAACGCTGGTTGGACGCGGGCAAGCTTATCCGGCTGAGAAAAGGCCTTTATATCCTTAATCAAGCCGACCGCCGTTTTCATCCGTCCCGGATGTTTATTTCCAAAGAGCTTTACAGCCCTTCTTACGTCAGCACGGAATACGCTTTGTCGTTCTACGGGCTGATTCCGGAAAAGACGGCTGATATTACCTGCATTACCTCCAAAAAAACCGCTGTTTTTACAAATAGCTTAGGCCGGTTTGTATACCAACACCTGGCGCAGGGGTGTTTTAGGGGATTCCTGGAGTCGGCCGATGAAGCCGGTTTGAAGTATTTTATGGCTACGCCGGAAAAAGCGGCGGTGGATTTCCTTTATCTTAATCAGCGCCGTTTCCGGGACGATTATCGGCTTGTTTTGACGGAATCTTTCCGGTTCCAGAATACGGAAATTTTGGATAAAAATAAATTGTCCGAATATGCCGCGCTTTTCAACAGCAGGAAATTGGACCGGATTGTTACGGCTTTAAAGCAGACGATTCATCAGGTAAATAATTTGTGATATCCCATAAATTGAGATGAGTTTTGTGTTGGCGGGATAACCCGCAGTAATGCCTTCACCCTTTATTTCATAAGGGGTTGCAGGCATAACTGTCATTATTCATCATGACCCGATGGGATCTCGGGGAAAACATTGGGGATGAATAATTCGGGTTAAAGCCAAGGAGAAAATTTATGTATGAATTATTGAAGCAAGCCCTGGATAAAGAGGCGGGTTATGAGGATAAAACCAACAAGGCCAGGGAGTTTTTGCAGGGTATGATGCTGAAAATAATTTTTGACCGCGGCGCTTTTGACAACCTGGCCTTTGTCGGCGGAACGGCGCTGAGGGTTCTTTTCGGGTTGCGGCGATACAGCGAGGATTTGGATTTCAGCCTGATTAAGAAACAGGGATATTTGTTCAAGAAATTAATGAAGGATTTGGTTTTCGAACTGGAACATTACGGGTTCCGGGTCGAAGCCGTTCCCAAAGAAACAAATATTGTCCACTCGGCCATGGTCAAATTCCCGGGTCTGCCGGAATCGTTGGGGCTGTCCAAAATGGCATCTCAGAACCTTTCAATCAAGCTGGAAATTGACACCAATCCGCCCGGAGGATGGCGCAGTACCCTGACGCCGGTGACATCGTCCTTTGTTTACGCGGTGAAACATTTTGATTTGCCGTCGTTGTATGCCACAAAACTGCACGCCTGTTTTTTCAGGCATTACGCCAAGGGGCGGGATTTTTACGACCTGGTCTGGTACCTTGGTAAAAAGGTCACCCCTAATTTTACCCTGCTGAACAATGCGATTATTCAAACCGAAAAAAAAGACCTCAATATCGGGCCGGATAATTTAAAGGCGTTTATGGCGCGGAAAATGGAAAAAATTGATTTTTCGGGGGTCAGAAGGGATGTGGAGCGGTTTTTGGAGGATAAAAAAGAGTTAAATCTGCTTAATAAAGACATAATTATGCAAATGCTGGGCTGAACCTTTGCCCAATGGCAGGCATACTATTATTGTTAATATTGCAATAATGGTCGTAATTCAGTGACACACACCTTCGGTGGTAACGCAGTAATTAGGCCCATTCCCGGGCGCTGTTTCTGGAAAATACCTGTTTAACCCCAATGGCGCTTATGCTTATTGGGATAACGTGGCAGTACGTCGTGGAATTTATCCCGCCTTTGGGCGGGACTCCTACTGCCACTAACAGGGACTGGATGAAACTTTTAAGGGACTATAGACGACAGACGATAGACGATAGACGGGGGAAGAGACGAGGGACGAGGGGTGACGATGGACGATAGACCATAGGCCGTATTACAGATTGCCCCTCGGAGGGACTCGGGATAAGTATCGGGTAATTCCTAACCGGCTCTAATAGTATGTAGGATGAGTAGAGTAAATGACAAATGACAAAATCCCAATGTCAAATTCCACATTCCATATATGGGTCGCCGGGATTCATTCCGCTTGATATTTTGCTTGACAGGTTTTTTACTTTATGTATATTTGCATTGCAATTGCAAAGTTGCATAATAAGTAAACAGGATGGTTTGTCCGGAAAGGGTTAATCGGTTCGGGCAGATATTTTTGAGCCTGATTAAGGAGCCGCCGAAATGTATATTAGACGTGATATTGAAGACACCTTAAAAAAAGCCGCGAAGCAATTCCCGGCTTTGATCGTGGCCGGACCCAGGCAATCGGGTAAAACCACGCTGCTTCGGCATCTTTTTGCGGCCAGTCACAGGTATGTTTCGATGGATAATCCGGATACCCGGCTGATGGCCAGCCAAGACCCGGCGTTTTTTCTGGAAAACTATCCTCCGCCCCTTATTATTGATGAGGTTCAATACGCCCCCGGAATTTTTCCTTATCTTAAGGAGTTGATTGATAAAAAACGCAATGCCCGGGGGCAGTTCCTGCTTACCGGCTCGCAGAGTTTCCCCCTGATGGCCAGGGTAACCGAATCGTTGGCCGGCCGGATGGCTGTTTTCAATCTGCTGGGGTTATCGCTGGCTGAACAGTTTACCGATGGTCCGAGAATGCCGCTGGCGTCGCTGAAAAAGCGGGTTCTGAACGGAAGTTTCCCGGAGATAGCCACCAAATCCGGTTTAAACAGCCAATGGTGGTTCGCCGGATATCTCCAGACATACCTGGAAAGAGACCTGCGCCAGTTGCGCCAGGTGGGCGACCTGACCGATTTCCAAAGATTTTTGCAGTTGTTGGCCGCTTTCAACGGCCAAATTATGAATCTTTCCGGGTTATCGCGCGATTTGGGCGTAGCCGTTAATACGGTTAAAGGATGGATTTCTATACTGGAGGCCAGCGGACAGATTGTTTCTATCAAGCCGTTTTACATGAACCGGGGCAAGCGCATCATTAAAAGCCCTAAAATATATTTTCTGGATACCGGCCTTTTATGCTACCTGAACGGTTTAACATCGCCTGCTCAGGTCTTTAAAGGGATGGCTTCGGGCCAATTGTTTGAAACCCTGGTTTTAGGTGAGATTATCCGGACATTTTATAATAAAGGAGTCGTTCCGCGTATCTTTTGGTGGCGGACATCCAATGGAGAGGAGGTTGATTTTGTCATAGAACACCGCGCCCGGGTCATACCTATCGAGGTTAAATTAAGTTCTAGGGCTACGCCTCAAATGGCCAGGAGCCTGGCTTCTTTTATCAGGTTATTTGCGGAAAAAATCGACCGGGGTATTTTGTTGACCCTTTTAAGCCAACCATTGAAACTGGACAAAAAGATTACAGCTTTGCCTTTTGGCGAATTAGCTGGATTATTCTAAGGCGGGGGGCTGATAAATGTGAGATATTCCGCGAGCCGTTTAAGCGGGAACAGACCTTATATTCAATCCTAAATACCTCATTTCCGCGATTTAATCGGAGCGGCGGACGTAGTAGTATATAGTAGGTAGTATGTAGGGATAGGGCAGGTACAGAAGAGACGATATCCCACTCGCTTTGCTCGGGGATCTAAGTGCCTCTACGTCACGTTGTTTCTATTGGCAATAAGGAGACGATAGACGACAGACGATAGACAATAGGCCGGAGACTATAGACCATAGACGAAAGACCGTATTACAGATTGCAGATTACATATCAGAGGCGACCTTACCACAAAAGCACGAAGTAACGAAAAGACGAAAACTCCTTATTTAATTTGGCCTTATCTTTAATGCGAGTACCCCCACTGAAGGGGGATAACGTGGCAGGCCCTGACGGAATAGTCAGGATAAGACCCAGTACCCATGAACTTCGTCAGGATAACGTGGCAGTCCATCGGCTGTTCGAACGTAGTGAGTTACAGCCGAGGATACCTGGCAGTCCCTAAAGGGAGGCAGTAGCTCTAATTCGTTACACTCAAACTGCCAGAGTATAAATTCGTTTTACTCGAACTGCCACTAACCGCGGATATAAGCGTTACTCCCTTATTTATCTTGACCAATATTATCTTGGGCATATACTACCGGTAATAATAGGAGGTATTAAATGAGCAAGAAAGCATTAATCACGGGCATCCGGGGACAGGATGGGGCTTACCTGGCTGAGCTCCTGCTTAAAAAAGGTTATCAAGTCTACGGCGCGGACCGGCGCAGCGGCGATTCCGGTTTCTGGCGCCTCAAGGAACTGGGCATCTATGACGATGTCAAAGTTCTTTATATGGACCTGCTGGAACTGACCAACATCATGCAGGAAATTAAAAAGATTAAGCCGGATGAAATCTATAATCTGGCCGCACAGAGTTTTGTCCAGGTCTCCTTTGAACAGCCGATTTTGACGGCCGATATCAACGCCCTGGGCGTCCTGCGCATACTCGAAGCTATGAAAATGGTAAAGCCGGATGCCAGGTTTTACCAGGCATCCACCTCGGAGATGTTTGGCAAGGTCCAGGAGATGCCCCAGACAGAACACACGCCGTTCTACCCGCGCAGTCCTTACGGCGTAGCCAAGCTCTTTGCCCATTGGATGACCATCAATTACCGGGAGTCATACAAGATGTTCGCCTGTTCCGGCATCCTTTTTAACCACGAATCGCCGTTAAGAGGTTTTGAATTCATTACCAGGAAATTATCCTACGGCATAGCCCGCATCAAACGTGGTTTGCAGGATAAAATAGTGGTCGGTAACCTTGATTCCCGGCGCGATTGGGGATTTGCCAGGGATTATGTCGAAGGCATGTACCTGATGCTTCAGCAAAAACAGCCGGATGATTACGTCCTGGCCACCGGCGAAACCCATACCGTCCGTGATTTTGTGGAGAACGCCTTCGATGCGGCCGGCTACACCATCGTCTGGAAGGGCAAGGGCGTTGATACCAAAGGCATAGATAAAAAAACCGGCAAATGCCTGCTGGAGGTGTCGCGCGAATTTTACCGCCCGGCCGAGGTGGACGTCCTGCTGGGCAACCCGGCCAAGGCCAAGGCCCATCTGGGCTGGAAGCCCAGGACCAAGTTCCAAGACCTGGTCAAGCTGATGGTTGAATCGGATATCAAATTAGTTGCCAGAGAAAATGGATAATATTCACCACAAAGGCAGAGCTACTGCCTCCCTTGGGACAAAGAATACAAAGAGAATAACTTATTCTTTATACTGAAATATGAACGACCAACAGAAGAAAAGGAGTGATGAATTATCAAATATAATAATTGGTAGCGCTATTGAAGTTCACCGGATTATTGGTCCGGGAGCATTAGAATCAACTTACGAAAGATGTCTTTGTTATGAATTAACTCTAAAGAATCTCTTATTTGAAAAACAGAAAGAATTGCCGATAACTTATAAAACAGTGCGACTTGATGGTGGTTACCGAATAGATATTTTGGTGGAAAACTTAGTCATTGTAGAAATAAAAGCGGTGGAACGTGTAGAAGAAATTCATAAAGTGCAATTATTAACCTATCTTAAATCGTCTAATTTATGATTGGGTTTACTGATTAACTTTAATGTACCAGTCCTTAGAGAAGGTATTATAAGAATAGTTAATTAACTTTGTCCCAAGGGAGGCAGTAGCTCTGCCTTTGTGGTGAAGAAATTATATGAAAGCTGCGATACTGGCCGGCGGCGGCGGAACCAGGCTCTGGCCCCTTTCACGCCAGAACTACCCCAAACAATTCCTCAAGATTAATTCCGGTAATCAGGCAAAGGAATGCGCTTTTGACAAGGGCTCGCTCATCCAGCAGACTGCCAAAAGGCTTCTCAAAGCTGTTAGTCCCAAGGATATCATCATCGTTACCAATAATGAATACAAATTCCATACCATAGCCGATATCGAAGCCATTTCCAAACCGGCCGCCGGTAATATGATTCTGGAACCCTGCCGGCGCAATACCGCACCGGCCATCGCCCTGACGCTCCGGTATTGCCTGGATAAGCTTAAATGTTCCGGAGATGAGGTCATCTTTATCTCGCCGTCCGACCATATCATAGAGCCGGTAAGCAAGTTCGTCCGATGCCTGAAGGATGCCGAGAAGGTTGCCCGCAAAGGGTTTATCGTTACCTTCGGCATCAAACCGGGTTACCCGGAAACCGGTTACGGCTATATAAAGGCGAAGGGTAAAAAACCGGTTGATAGTTATTACCCGGTTGCCGAATTCGCGGAAAAGCCTGATTATAAAACCGCCCAAAAATATTTAAAGCACGGCGGTTATTACTGGAATTCCGGGATGTTTGCCTTTACTATCGGCACGATGGAAAAAGAGCTGTCAAAATACGCGCCGGATGTATTTCAAATATACCAAACAGGTTACGACAAGATACTTTCGGAATTTAGCCGAATGCCCAATATTTCCATAGATTATGCGGTGATGGAAAAATCCGATAGGGTGGTAACCATGCCGATGAATCTTTACTGGAACGACGTCGGTTCCTGGGATTCGATATTTGATGTTTTCCCCAAGGACAAGTCCGGCAATGTAGAAATAGGCGATATCACCGCAAAGGATACCAAAAACTGTCTGATAATGAGCGAAAAGAGGCTGGTTACGACCATCGGGCTGGAAAATTTGCTGGTGATAGAAACAGACGACGCTATTTTAGTGGCCAAGCGTGGCGACGCCCAGAAGGTAAAAGCCATTGTCGAGGAGTTAAAATCCCGAAAGCGCAAGGAAGCAGATGAGCATACCACTATTTACCGGCCCTGGGGCAGTTATACGGTGCTGGGCGATGGCGAACGCTACCGGATTAAGCGGGTTGTTATCAAGCCGGGCCATAAGCTCAGCCTGCAGCTGCATAAGCACCGGAGCGAGCACTGGGTGGTGGTCAAGGGGACAGCTAAGGTGACCGTCGGTAAAAAAGTAAGTTTTGTCCGCGAAAACGAAAGCACCTATATAGACAAATTTATCAAACACCGGCTGGAGAACCCCGGCAAAACTCCGCTGGAATTAATCGAGGTGCAGAACGGCGACCGTTGCGTTGAAAGCGATATCGTCCGGTTTGACGATATCTACGGCAGGGGATGCCATTAATTAAAGGACACTCCCAGCCCGCTGAAACGTGCTAACTTACCTAAACCAATATTTTTCCTTGACTAGATACCGGCTGTATTCCAGATGCCAGATGCCAAATGTCAAATTACAGAATAGATGGACTATAGACCATAGACGACAGACCGTGGGTAGGCGCAGAGGCAGTATTCCGCTTACCGCTTGCTATTTTGCTTGACAGGTTTTTTACTTTATGTATATTTGCATTGCAATTGCAAAGTTGCATAACCAGGAATCCGCTCTATCCCCGCCAGACCTGCCTGCTGGCAGGCAGGGGCGCCTGTCTGCCTTAGGCAGAGGCGGGCGGGAATAAGGTTTTCCGTAATCCTGCATATTTAACTTGATATGTTAAATATTAAGGGTGAACTGGCGGCCGTATCAAGCCGTATTCCAAATTACAAATTGCCCCTCGAGGACTCGGGATAAGTCCCGGTAAATCGTTGTACTCGAACCGGCACTAAACAGATTTCAGATTTAGGGCGCCGGGAACTCATTTTAACGATTTAATCGTACATCCGGGTACCCGACCTTCGGGGTAAGGCCATAGTTGATACCCAGCCAGGCAAGATTTACATCCCCCTCAGGCAAGTTTTTCCTCTATCCCAGGCCAAGTTTACAGCCATCCCGGGGAATGCTTCCCTCTATCCCAGGACGGATTTGCATATATCCCGGGGAACGCTTCCCTGTATCCCAGGACGGATTGCCATATATCCCATTAAACGCCTTCCTTATACCCTTAAAACGTTTCAATTATACCCTTAAAACGCTTTAATCGGGGTCTGGTAAGTCTTGCAAGGGGGTATGGCCAGTCTTACCAGAGGGTATGGCAAGTTTTACAAGGGGGTTAGGCCATATTCACAGCCCAGTCCGCCCATACCTGAAGGGGGGGGAGGGTATGCTCCCCCTGCACCCATTGCCGGTTGCATTTTGTGCTCGTGAATCGCACTTTCCCCCGTTCGGGGGGGCTCACCTCTAATCGAGTTCCGGACTGAAATCCGGACTTTCTTCGAAAAATCTTTATTTTTCTTGTCGCATTTTTAAACTCGTTTGTATAACTATATATAGAGGGGCTAAACAAGCCAAAGGATTGATTAACCATTAATAACTGATTTCCGATGTGCATCGGAGTGTCTAACTGTCATTAGGAGGTTTGTATGCTTGGCGTAAAGAATAATACCTCTGCCGGTGTCGGCGGCAGGGTTAAATATAACGAGCCGCAGATACAGTTGCTGGTAGAAGAATTCAAGAAGGGCGATAAAAAGGCGTTTGCCGAACTCTGGCGCGCGGTTATGCCCATTGTCAGGCGGCTGTTCCGCCGCGGACTGGATGAGGATACGGCTGAACAGCTTACCAGCCAGGTCTGCCTGCGGCTTTTTGAAAATGCCGTATATGAATATGACCGGGCTAAAAGCAGTTTCATTACCTGGGTTTATAATGTCGCCCTGCGCCTGAAAATAAACGAGATAAAAAGGTTTAAACCGGTGCTTTTCAGCGAATTGGCGGACAGGGAAGAACCGCTAACCCGGGGGCGGCGGTTTAAGATAGAGCATCTTTACGCGGATACCAAAAGCCCGTTGCAGCTGCTGATTGAAAAGGAAGATGATGCGGCGCGGCACAAGGCGCTGGAATTGCTCCCGATACTGATGGACCGGCTGTCGCCGGATGAGCAATATGTGATACAGGCCGGCATCTATGACGGCTTGTCTGATAAGGATATTTCACTTATCCTGGAAGGCGACCAGGGCTATGCTAAAAAATACCAGAAAATAAGGGAACGGACATTAAGGAAATTAGGCCGGATGTTCGCGGAACAGGGCATCAGGAAAATATGAGCCACGGATTAAAACAATAGATGTGATTTTTGCAGTTATCCGTGTCTATCCGTGGTTTAAAAGGAGAGGATAGCGACGATGAAAAAAGAGGATAAAATAATTGCCGAGTTTGAAGCGGACCTTAAGGCCGGCAAAAACCCCAGCGCCAAAGATTACCTGAAACGCTACGGGAAACTTTCGGACGGGACTCTTGGCACCCTGGTTATGCTGGGCGCGCTTTATGCCGACAGGGACAAGATGCGTATCCCTAAAAGCGTTCAGGACAAGCAGATGAAACTGGCCCAGGACCTGATTGACGGCAAACCCACGGATTGGTATTTTAAAGGAAAAAATCAGATTCCCGATGCGGTTATTCTGGATGTGCCGCCTCCTTTGACCAGGGAAAAGGGCGGCGTGCCGGTGGTGGCCCTGGCCGCGGCCGGTAAAGGACAGATGTATGAGCTTGATGCCATCCTGACTGAGGAGGGCTGGAAGAAGATTACCCGGCCGTTCGATATGCCGGATAAGGATGTTTTTGGTGTTGAAGTGCACGGCGACAGCCTGGAACCGTTGATTCCAAACGGCTCCTGCGCGGTTATCGACCCGAAAAAACAGGCCCGGACCAACGACCTGGCCCTGGTAATCACCAACGATTACCGCGCCTGCATCAAGAAGATACAAATCAGGGGGAAAAAAGTCGTCCTGATTTCGTCCAATCCGGAATACCCGCCTCAGGAACTTGACTGCAAGGATGTCCGGCAGATGTATAAAGTGGCCTGGGTGAAGTTTAAATAGAGCCACAGATTTCACAGATTACCCTATATAGGGATAACTCGTTAACTGCGAGTAACACGGATTAATACGGATTTTAGTTCAAACCCCGTATTTGGCTTATGCCAAAATGCGGGGTTTTTTATTGGGCGTAAATGTGGAACTATTCCCAAGACTTCGCTTGGGATCTAAGTGACAGGTAACGGCCCTCCGATATGCATCGGAATGCCTAATTGTTACTAAGAGGAGACTCCCATGTTTTTCGCAATTTCGGAGTTCTGGAAAAAGGTGATTAAGGCAATCATTGAGATTGTTTTAGACCTTTTATCCAAGGAGAAAAAGAAGTAGTAGATGCTGATTTCACAGTTCGGCGGGGGCTGTCATAAGCGCCAGCTCTGACTGACCAGAGCGGCAAGGTGCGACGGCCCCTCCGGCTGTTTTCCCCCGTTTAGGGATGACGCCCTGATGTTACATCGGGGCTATCTCTAACGGGGTTTGATAATATAAACAATGTTGGTCCCGCGGGAATCCCGCATAAGTACGGGATTTCGCTGCGGCTCAATACGCGGGATCTAAGAACCTGTCCCTAAAGGGAGGCAGTAGCTCTAACGTTCCGCCTCGATTTACATCACGGCGTAACTAACAGAGTTCTAAGAGAGGTTTTTTTATGACTTTAGTAAATTCGATAAAACTGTACGTGATTAACAATTACCCGCCGTCGGAACGGACGGTGGAGCAATGGGCGGATAGCGCCAAGCGCCGGGCTCAGTCGACCTTCGAGAAAAATAAGGAGCAGGTCCCCAGTTACCAGGAGTACGTGGACAAAATAGCCGACCCGTCTTCGTTTTCTTACAAGAACGTGATTAACCCGGCTTATGTTTCCAGGAGCGGCAAGAGTGCCCGGAAAATCCGCAATGCGCACCGGTCTAACCTGATGCGCGGTTTTGATAAGTATAACCTGAACCGGGAATACGCCTTTGAAACCATCGACGGCGAACCGGCCAAGCGCTATACCGACAAGATAGACCAGGCCAAGGATAGCTACAGCAACGGCATGGCCGAGCGGACCCTGCGCTTTACCGGAGACAGAATTACCGGGCTGGGCATTTCGCCCCGGGCGGCCAGCTGGCTGACCGGACAGAACATCAGGGTTCGGGCTACTTATGATTCCATCAACGGTTCGCCGGTTAACGTGGTTATGCCGGAACTATTGCCCCAGTTGAAGGCGGCCCTGGTTCCGCGGCTGACCCAGAGCGGCATCGCCGTGGTCCAGTCGGAGTTTGATTTGGGTATCATCACCGATGAAAACGCCCTGATTAACAGGCTGATTTCCAGTATGAGACTGCCGGCCTTTGAGGAGTTTATAGAGCCGTTCGACCCGCTTAAGTCGCATTGCGGCTATATCGTCGAGGACGGCCAGCTGTACCTGAGGATACAGGTGGTAGCGGTGTAACAAATTCGGAATGCGGACGGCGGAATGCGGAATTTATCCCTTCCGCCTCCGCTTCCCTTTACAATGTTACAGCGTTTTAATGTTGCAATGTTAACGCTGTAGCACGCTGAAACAATATAACATTGTAACACTACAACAGGTGCTTTATGACAGACCATTTGAAACCATTAGAAGTGACGACCTCCAAGATAGGCACCGGTGCGGTGACCGAATCCAAAATCGCCAAGGAGGCAGTCGGTTCGGCTAATATCAAGGAAGGGGCGGTTACCACGCCGAAAATCGGCGAGTTACAGGTTATAAGTTCCAAGTTACAGAATGCGAGCGTGACGGCTCTTAAAATTGCGGACGGGGCGGTGACAGTTTCCAAGATAGCGCCTAACGCGGTGACGGCGGATAAAATCGCCAGCGGGGCGGTCACCCGCGACAAAATCAGCGACGGCGTCATCAGCCGGCCGTTCAGCCCGCCCATCACCACGGCCGAGATAGGCGACAACCAGGTGACCGGCGCTAAGTTGCAGGGCCTGTCCGTCACTACCGAGAAGATAGCCGACGGCGCCGTTACCGGTGCCAAGATAGCCCAGAATACCATTACCCAGGGCGATTTGGCGGCTAATGCCGTCGGCTCGAGCGAACTGCAGGACGGGGTGGTGATTACCGCTAAGCTGGCAGTAGGCGCAGTATCGGCTGACCGCCTCGCAGGAGGCGCTGTAACACCGACTAAACTGGCGGCGGTTGATTCTCCGGCGGACGGGGAGGTGCCTACCTATAATGCCGGTGCGGCGAGATTCGAGTGGCGAGTTGTGAGTGGTGGAGGCATAACAAGACCGATTACACCGGGAGTGACCGGTGACGAGATTACTGACCAGGCCGTTACGGAGACAAAGATTGCGAATTCGGCGGTGACCAGCGGCAAGATACAGGACTCCAGTGTGAAGCCGTCCAAGCTGGCCTCGGCCAATGCGCCCAGCAATGGGGCGGTGCTGGCCTATAACGAGCCCGGTTCCAATTTCCAGTGGCAGCCGCTCCCGCCAACAGCGGGACTGACCCTGTTGCAGTCCCAGACGCAGGTTTTTACCGAGCAGTCGGCCAATAACGTGGACCAGCTCGTCGACCTGCCGCCTTTCATACCGCCAGTGGCCAAGGCGGTGATTCTGGAAATCCAGTTCAACGCCATGTCCGTGCCATTAGGGCTGGAGCAGCAGCTTTGGGTCTACGGCCGACGGGGCGGGGCGGACTGGGGCAGTTCGACCATACATTTTATATGGCAGAACTTGGCCAATCTCAATAATAATTTTTACAAAGAGTCTATCGCAGCTATCGATGCTAATAGACAAATCAGAGTTATTGCTAACAAAAATGGCCAGTTTTGTTCAATAAATATATGGCTCAGGGGGTATGTAGAATAACAATTCCGCTCCGCTGCGCTTCGGGGATAAGTGCCAGTAACGTTATATTCTGATTATATCAGTCTATAACTAACTGGCACTAAATATTTGGCTTCGTGGCTATATAGAATAGGTATGATCCCAAGGCTGCGCTTGGGATAAGTGCCAGTACGTCGTTGCACTCCTACTGGCACTAATAGGTTTTATCCCGTCAAGCTGCGCTTGCGGGACTAAGTGCCTCTACGTCACTACGTTCCTAGTGGCACTAAGAAGAATAATCAGTTCTGTTCTACCAATGTGTGGGTGAAGGGGTATATTGAATAGTAACCACAGATGAACACGGATAACACAGAGACTTTTACAACAGGGATTTGAATGAGACCTTTAGGAGACTTTTGAAATAATTGTCTATTACGAGTCTCTTACCAGCCCGCAGGCAGTCCCGGAGCACCGCAGTGCCTCCCGCTTAGAGGGGTTAATAGGGAAGAGTCCCTGTTTGATTATTATTTTTTGTTTGTGGAACCGCAGTGACATCCCGCACTTATGCGGGACGGTGAATCATTCTGGGGTAGGGGCAGATAGCCAAATTATTTGACTTGTAAATAGAGCAAGATAACATAAGCATACCTCTGGAAGAGGACGTTGTTTATCGGGGATTTTCTCCGCAAAGGCTAAAATATTATGTTGTCAGAAGTCATCCGCCGGGCTAAACTGCGCCTTCTTAAAATGCACTTCGAAAGCGGCGTGGGCCATATCGGCGGCAATCTTTCTTCGATAGATTTGCTGGTTTATTTATACCATAAGGTGTTGTCGGCTGACGACGTGTTCGTCCTTTCAAAGGGGCATGCGGCCGGCGCGCTCTATGCCGCCCTGTGGACGGCCGGGCGATTGAGCGAAGGCGACCTGCAAACGTTCCATAAGGATAAAACCAAGCTGTCCGGCCACCCGCCGCCCAACTGGATTCCGGAGATAAAATTTGCCACCGGCAGCCTGGGCCACGGCCTGCCTTTGGCCTCGGGCATGGCCTTGGGCAAGAAGCTAAAGTCCCGGCCCGGCCGGGTTTTTTGCCTGATGTCGGACGGGGAATGGGATGAGGGCTCTAACTGGGAGGCGCTGATTTTTGCGGCTCACCATAAATTGGATAAATTAACCCTTATCATAGACCGCAACGGGTTGCAGGGCTTTGGCGCCACCGACCAGGTTGCCAATCTTGAACCGTTGGCGGAAAAATTCAGGGCTTTTGGCTTCCTTACGGACGAGATTAACGGGCACGATATCAACGCCATGGACTCGTCATTCTCCGGCGATATAAAAGGCCCCCGGGTCATTATCGCCCGCACCGTAAAGGGGCACGGCGTTTCTTTCATGGAAAACAAGATGGAATGGCATTATCTGCCCGTGACCGAAGCGCAGTATAAACAAGCCATAGAGGAGATAAGCAAATCGTGAGAAATGTGCTCTGCCAGACATTAGTAAAGTATTCCGGCGACCCCGAATTCGTATTTTTGACCGGGGATTTGGGGTATAACGCCCTGGAGCCGCTGCGCGAGGCGATGGGGCCGCGTTTTATCAACGCCGGGGTGGCCGAGCAGAATATGCTCGGGGTGGCCGCCGGCTTGTCCCGGATGGGTTTCCGGGCCTGGACCTACAGCATCGCCCCGTTCATTTACGGGCGGCCTTTCGAGCAGATACGCAATGATATCTGCATGCATGACCTGCCGGTCAGGATTATCGGCAACGGCGGCGGATACGCCTACGGGGTCATGGGCGGCACCCATCACGCGCTTGAAGACTACGGGGTTTTGCTGGCCCTGCCGAATATGCACGTCTTTGCGCCGGCATTTGCGGATGATGTGCCGGTAATCATAGGCAAACTTAATGAGTTTAAGCATCCGGCTTACTTGCGCCTGGGCAGATGCGAAAAACCTAAGGATTCCGTACTGCCGGCTTATGCGCCGTGGCGTAAATTGCTCCACGGCAAGGGGCCGACCATGCTGATAGCCGGGCCGGTAGCCGGGAGCATCTGGGGGGCGGTAAAACAATTGGATGAAACCATCCGTCCGGCTTTATGGGTTCTGTCCGAAT
This sequence comes from Planctomycetota bacterium, assembly GCA_043808305.1. Lineage (GTDB taxonomy): Bacteria > Planctomycetota > MHYJ01 > JACQXL01 > JACQXL01 > JBBAAP01. The sequence continues at coordinate 18,434 of JAZDFB010000054.1, forward strand.
TGCCGATAGATATCAGTATGATTCCGAAAGATTTCATAGCCGATTTGGAGCAATCGGGCCATTTATTCGTCATAGAAGAACACGTGGCCCAGGGCGGGCTGGGGCATATAATGGCGCACCAGCTGCTGCTGATGGGCAAGGCGCCGCCTAAATTTACGCATCGCTGCGCCTTGGGATACGTCTCGGGTTTTTACGGCTCGCAGAATTTTCACCGCCGGGAATGCGGTTTTGCCCCTGAAAATATTATTGCCGAGCTGACTAAAAAAATATGAATCTGGAAAGCAAAGTCAACCAGCTGCAGGGGCCGATATTGATCCTGGGCGGGAGCGGTTTTATCGGCGCCAACCTGTTCAAAGCCATCCTTAAATCGCGCGACGACGTGTTCGGGACAGCCACTAATTTTCCGGCCTGGCGGCTGAAAGGCCTGCCCGAGAAAAACATCATCACCACGGACTTGCTGGTGGATTCCAATGTCGA
>JAZDFB010000055.1:0-9693 GCA_043808305.1 Planctomycetota bacterium
ATCAATATTAAACAAAAGGCAAGGTGTTAAAAAAGAGACGTTAAATCGTAGAAAGAAAGTAAATAGTAAAAGATTTTCAGGAGTCGAAAATGCAACTTAGTTTTAACCCTTTAAAACTATCACTTGCGCTGAAGACGTACAGGTATAGAAGCAAACCATCGTCTTTACTGAAACTGTCATCGTATGGCCCATTAGGGATTGTGGTAATGGTTAGTGGGATATCTAATATTTTAGGTTTGAAAATACCTTGCGGAGCAACTAACGGGATTCTGATATTTTCAAATTCAAAACCTTGTTTTAGTAAAGTAAGCGGTAAAACATCACCGTGGATACTGACTTGCTCGTTTAACCAAGCGAAGGCTGCTATACGAACTTTTTGATCGTCTATCATTATAATACGCTTACGAGCTCCGCAATAATTTTTATTTCATCCTCTTGATATTTAGAGAGGTCTATCACTCCGTATTCTTTATTTATGGATTCGAGGATTATTTTGGTATGTTGCCACGTGCCATCATCATTAACTTTTTTCTCGCTTTGATACTTTTTAACCGTATAGCTACCACCTGTTTCTGGATCATGAATTTCATGGTGTTGCGCCAATACTATTAAACCCTGGCGTGACCCCCCGATATATTTTCGAAATACACAATGACTGCTACCAGGGATACGGGGCTCCATAGAATGGCCAACCACCTTGGCTACAAACATATTATTATCTAGTTTTTTGTTTATATTTACCGCCATCCAACCCTCTTCACTTACCTCTGATCCTTCACCAAATTTCCCAGCCGCGGCTTTAAGAGAATAAACTGGTAAATATTGCTTATATTTTTGGTTATCAGGGACGACAGCTAATAATTCTAATTTCTTTTCTTCCTCTATCTTCTTGGGTAATTCCATTCTTGATTTAAAGAATCTCTCGGTATCTTTATCCATGAAGTAGACGTAACAGCCTTTTAATCCTCTTGATAGTAAAACCCGGTATGTATTTTTTAAGAAATCTACGAATTGTTCCTTTGACCTTTTTACAACGCCGTCCGAGGAGCGGTCTTTATGGCCATCCCATGATTGGGTGTCAAAGTTGTAGGTTAAATCGTGCCCGAAAATAACCCCCATATAATCAAATTCAAACCCTTGTGCGGTATAGACTGTCCCGACTTGTTCCATTCCATTGTCATTCATGGCCCATTCCCCGAACTTGGTTTTCTTTTCCCAGGGCATTTTAAAATCACCAATTACCACGTCATTAACAAGCGTTCCGTCTGAATTCGGTTCACTCCAGGGCCAACAGAACCCGGTTGCAAGACGAGCGCTATTTTTCTTTGCACGGTTTTTCTCATCAAGCGCCTTTTTTAATTCATGTGGCGTATTGAATATTTTGAAGTCAAAATCGTCTGATTGGTCCCATAAAACATTTGCAGTTCTTTTGATTTCTAATGTATTGTTGACCCAATTGACAAAAGCATCTGAGCCATTACACCTAAACTGGGCTTCCAACTCGTATTCAAAAATATTACAGTTTTGGATTCCCGCATATTTCGTTAAATAGTCAACCGATCCTATTTCGTTTGGTCTAACTATTTGATAATCATCGATTAAAAAGACCGCAACCTTAGAGGCTTTTAATAACTCTTCTATTTGTGGTGTGCTTGAGCGGTCTTCTTTCTTTGTGAATCTGTTTGCGCTGGTTTTTCTTATTCTATGAGACTCATCGCATATAAGCACATCAATTTCATTAGACTCAGCTTTTGTGTAGCTATTAAAGTATTTGAATTGACTAGAGCCTCTTGGCCCAATTACGTTCCTCAATGTTTCTGTAAAAGCTTTAGAGCCTGTGGCATAATGTGAATTGTATCCCTTAAGCAGTAAATCAGCCATCAGATTAATGGCAATTACTGATTTGCCGGTCCCTGGGCCACCCTTTATAATAATTGCTGTCTTCTGCTTATCGTGAAACCCTTTCTTTGCGCAAGTAAGAACCTTATCATAAACAACAAGTTGTTCGTCTAATAAAATATATTCGGACTTCCCTTTTATGATATTCCCGACATGGTCCATTAACTTTTTGCTTGGCCGATATTTGCTTTGCTCTATTCTTTGAAGCACATCTATTCCATTACCATTTGACAACCTTCCGGATAAATATTTGCTCAGTTTATCGACGTCATCCGCAGTAAATAATGGGCATCTCTCAATAACACCGCTGAATTTCTGAGAGAAAAGTATATCTTTTGTATTGCCCGACTTGAGCTGAGGGATGTAAGACCTCTCGTTTTGCTCCTCCAACCCATGTTAGAACTTCATTATCACAACTAGAATCTTCGCATTTCTCCCATTGTTTTAGCTCGATAATTACTGCATTGTCAGATTTATTACTGTCTTTTCCGCATATCAAACAATCCAGCCGTTTAGAGGTTAATGGTAATTGATATTCAAGTATTACTCCATGGTCTAGAAGGCTTGCATATTGAAACACCTGGGAAACTGCTCTTAAGGAATTTCTCCAGGAATTTACTTCGGCGGGTGATGGATTATACCTATAATAGTTAAAGAATGACAGTTTTAATTTTTCGGCAATCTGGTTTTGAATAGTATCGTCAATAAATTGCTTTGACGTTCCGGAGTATAATCTCATAATTTATTATACTTGGTGTGTTTGCCCTTGGCCTTCTTGACCGGGTATTTACGGGCGTTCTTGGCCAGTTTATGCTCCATCGCCTTTGCCAGGTCTATGCCCAGATTATCCGACATCTCGAACAGGTACATTGCCACATCTGCCAGTTCGTCGGCGATTTGGCCTTTATTCTTTTTGGCGTACTGCTGAACTTCCTTGGGCGATTTCCACTGGAAATGCTCCAGCACCTCGGACGCCTCCAGCACCAGCGACAGCGCCATATCCTTGTGGTTGTGGAACTGCATCCAGTCGCGCTGGTCCCTAAACTTTTTTATCTTCGCGGTTAGCTTCTTTATGTCGCTCATATTTGTCATTAATTATGCCCTGTATGTCAGCATTTGGTAAGTGGGGAAAAACATCGAGAACCAGATGGCGCTATAGGCTAAGAACAGGATTACAGCGCTGATGATATTGAAGATGAATAAAATGGTTTTATTCCAGAGCAGGAACTGGAGACCCAGGTAGATCAATATTCCCAGAATCATCAGGCCTAAATGCTCGGCCAGTATAAAGGTGACCAGGGTGGTTTGGGGCGGGGATACCGAGAGGGTGTTAAAAATATATTTGAGTCCGTTGGCCACGTTCAGGATGACCACAATGGAGCTGATGCAGAATACCAGATTGGCAGCGATTAAAACCTTATTTACAGTGGTTTTGGTTTCCGGTTTCATGGGATTGCTCCTTTCTTTGGTTTTTTAGTTCCGGTGACACTATACTGAATCCTACTGCTTCCTCCCGGCGGAATAGCCGGGATAACGTGGCAGTACGTCGTATACTCCTACTGCCACTAATACCACGCCCGGGCAATTTGGGCAAGGAATATTACTTAGTAGGTTATGCAGGGGGTAGGACTAGTCCCGCTCGCTGCGTTCGGGGATAATGTGGCAGTCTCTAACCCCATCCGCATTCTTGCTTGACAGATAAGCTTTTTTTTGTTAATCTACTAGTAGAAATTCGGCAGAGGATAAAATGAAGCTGAAGCATTTGTATATCATCACTATTTTTATCGGGCTTGCCTTTAGTTTGGTCCCGCCCCTTTATCCCGATACGCCGTCATCGCTGTCCAAGGATGAATGGGCTCAGATAAAATCCAAATACATGAAACTTTACCAGGCCGGCACTACGGCGGATAAGAAGGCGGCCATTAAGGTTATCAGCGACGTTTCCGACAGGTTCACCGACGCCGATGATGATTATGCCCACGAGACCATGGAATTGTTGCTCTGGTTCCTGTCGGTGGAAAAGGAGGAGCCGGTTTTGAATGATATCAAGAACTGCCTGATGAAATTCTCCAAAACCGCTTATGTCAGATGGTTGGGCAAGAATTACCAGCGCCTGGTCACTACCGAGGCGGCTAAACTGGCGCTCATTGATATGCTGTCCATTATGGCTAATAACAGGAATATCAACTCGGTCAGCGCCATCTGCCGTGATTTAGCGCAAGCGGATGAATCGTCAGCGGTTAGGAAATCGGCCCGGAGCCTGCTGGTGAAAATATTGCCCCGGTTAGCGCCGGATGTCCTGGCCTATTTCGCTGGCAGTGCCGATTTGGCCGTCAGCAAGGCGGCCCTGAAAATATTGGGCGAGATATGCGCCTGGGAAGAGACGCCTAACCTGATTGGACTGCTTGACAGCAAGGTATTGGATAAGGATGTCCGGAATGAACTTGTCGCCACGCTGGCCAAGATTACCGGCCAGGATTTAGGCGATAAACCGCAGGATTGGCAGAAATGGTGGGCCACTAATCCTCAGGTTCCGGATGCGGCGTTGAAACATATGGCTGACCGGGCCATAAAAAAGGGCTCGGACAATCTCATCGAGCGTTGTCTGGCTCCGGATATGCGCGCTATGATTTCTTTTAGTGAGTCCAGCGAGCTGGTTTTTTACACCCTGGTTAAAAGCGGTCAGGAAATACCGGCATCAGTTAAGGAATCATTTCTCAAGGAGTTGTTTAATAAGAACCTGAAAAAGACCTATCACACAGCGCTGCTGGCGATGACGCTGTGTTACCTGGACAAGGATAAATACCGGGACCGCATCATCCAGTGCGCCCAGTTCCTGCTGGCCAACCAGTCCGGTGCCGGCAACTGGACCTACGGCGCGGCAGTGCCGTCCACAGGAACAACACCGGGCTCAACCGACAAGGGCGTCACTACTCCGGGCATTGACCCTAAATCGGGCGAGGTGAGTCCGACAAATGAGGCCGGCTTGACTGCGAAAACCAAGTTCAGGATTCCGCCCCGGCGCAAGGACAAGGATTTTGACAATTCCAACACCCAGTATGCTCTGTTGGGTCTGCACGCCTGCGCCGAGGCCGGGCTGGAAATACCCAAAGAGGCCTGGCAGGACGCCGAGAAACACCTGCTGCGCACCCAGGCCGCCGATGGCGGCTGGTGCTATTCGGCAAGCGGCACCAGTTATGGCAGTATGACCGTCGGCGGGTTGGGTGGGCTGGCTATCTGCAAGCACTACCTCGGCCGGGAGGTTGACAATAACTCTAATATCAAAAAGGCCGTGGGCTGGCTGGCCAATAATTTCACCGTTGTTAAGAATCCTTGCACCACCGACTCCAGCTGGGATTATTATTATCTCTACGGACTGGAACGGGTCGGCGCGTTGGTCGGCCGTGATGCCTTCGGCGGTTTCAAGTGGTATCCGCTGGGCGCACTTTATCTGATTAGCAAACAGCAGAAAGACGGCTCCTGGATGAACGGAAACGACACCTGTTTTGCCATACTGTTCCTGTGCCGGGCAACCAAACCGCTAAAGAAAGTGATAACAGAATCAACTGATAAGAAAGATAAGTAATCCCTTTTTAATATGAGTATATTATTGATTGAGGGACACATTTGAATTCCCCTAATTTTATCCGCTGACACACCCGCGCCCCGACGGAATAGTTGGGATAACGCGCCAGTCCATCGGTTGTTATGCGTTGTGTTTCCCGCGCAACGGGAGCATCCCGCCGCAGCGGGAGAATGTAATGAGTTATACCTTTCCCGTGAGGGTTCTTGTCCCAAGACCCCTCAGGGGTCTAGGGATAGGTATTATCAGCCGAGGATACTCGGCAGCCCCGTGGTATGCCGGGGTGTACCATAAGTCGCTTCGCTTCAACTGCCGAAGTATAATTCGCTACCGCTCAAACTGCCAGAGTATAGCTCCCTTCGCTCGAACTGGCACTAACCTAAGACTTCGCTTGGGACCCTGCTATGCGGGATAAGGTGGCACCAAGTCGCTTTGCACTAATCCCACTGGAATAAGCGGGATAATGTGCCAACCCCAACTATTCTGTTGGGGTAAGGAGCCAGTAACGCTATATCCTGATTGCATCAGTCTATACCTAACTGGCACTAATAACTCACTGCGTTCGAAGTGGCACTAATTATTTATTTTCTACGGAGGGGTCGTAAAGATAAACCTTTTCGCCTTGGTTTAATCCGCTGACGACAACAATAAAATCATCATTGCTTTGGCCCAATTTGACTTCGCGTGTCTGGCTTGAACCGTTCGGCATAGCCACATAGCTTACGGTTTTCTTGTCTTTTTCAAATATGGCATTTATAGGCGCATAAATAACGTCAGCAAGCTCTTCGATTATGATTTCTACCCTGGCGGTCATTTTCGGCTTAATCCGTTCGTCCGGCTTTTGGCAAATAACTTCAACCGGATAATTGGCGCTGTCGGACGTCATTTCCGCAACTTTTTCTACCTTGCCGGGCAGAACCAGCCCGGGAAAAGCTTCGGGCATTATTTCGGCCTTAAGGCCTTTCTTGACATCTTTTATTTCCACCTCAATCAACTGCAAATTTATTTTCATATCTAAAGCAGAAGGTATCTTCATTATCGGTTGGCCGAGCATAAGCAAGCCCCCTTCTTTGACCTGGGACGGGCTTGTCTCAAAGCTGTTTAACTCGTTACGCCCGCCGTAAAGCACCAGGCCGCCAACCGGCGCCCTGGCTGTCATTTTATCCCGCCATTCTGTCGCTATTTTTAATGCCTTTTCGGATTTTTCCATATCCTTTTGGGTCTCTTTTATTTCTATTTGCCGTTGTTCATTTTCAGCTGCGCCTTCCCTTTTGTTTTTTTCCATAGTGGATATGGCTTTTTCGTGGTCAATCTGGCGCTTGAAGATTTCCTGGGGAACGGCATATTCACTGAAAAGCTCGAATTCTTTTTCCATTATTCCCACGGAAATCCGGGTCTGTTCCAATTCTAATTTCTTGGCATTAACTTGCGGGCTATCTTCGGAGATTTTTCCCTGGTCAACCTGCTCATAAAGATTGACCAGCTCCTTCCGGATTTTTTTCAATCCTAATTTTGACTGCTCTAATTCCACCTTTCTGGACCTGAGTTCGAGCGGGTTGTCTTCCATATATTTGTCTAATTCTTTTTTGGCCGATTGAATAGCGCTTTCATCCCATTTAAGGCTGAATTCCAGCTGATTCTTCTGCAAAACAAGATTTTCTTCCATTTGCTTGAAGCTGTCTTTTTGGGCGGCAAGATCTTCCTCCAGTTGCTTTATTTGCTCCTCAAGCGGAGCGCCGTCAAACTGGGCCAGGACATCGCCTTTATTGACGCGCGAACCTTCGGGAACCAGCTTGATGATTTTCAGCTCCTCCACAGATATGCCTGTTTCCTCCCTGATATTCGTATAATATCCCATAGGCGTAGTCATATTGCCCACCATAATATGCGTTACCGCGGTAGGTTCAAATGCCCCCTTTGCGCTGACCGATATTTTTAAAGGGCCCCGATTAACGACGCTTAATAAGGCGGTATCTTTGAGTGAAAGCGGTTTGTCGCCGAATGGGTTAAGCAACCATCCGGCCGCTATTAACCCGATTAAAATAATTACCCCGGCAATTATTTTCTTCTTCATGTTTACTTCTTATTTTCCGAGGTTAGTTCTTTCGGAATTCGCGCTTTGACCTTCCGCTGACACCCCTGCCGCTATTTTATCTTTTCCCGCCATTCCTGCATAAATTGTTTTATTTTTGGCGCACCGGGATGGTTGGGCGCAAGTTTCAGGAACTGCTCGCCGTCGGCTATGGCTTTTTGATACAGCTCCTGACAGAGGTTGGGGTCTTGGCTGGACGCACGATGAGCTTTGTTGCCATAGATGATGCCGCGGCTGTAGTAGATGGCGGCGTCATTCGGGTACAGGTTGAGGGCGACATTGAAATCCGATATGGCTTTGTCGGGCTGGCCTGTGTCGCCATAGGTTACGCCGCGGTTGTAGTATGCCGCGCCTGATTTGGGGTTCAGGCTGATGACCCGGGTGAAATCGGCTATGGCTTTGTCTGACTGGCCTTTGTCATTGTGGGTAAGGCCGCGGTTGAGGTATGCCACGATTAATCCGGGGTTTATCCTGATGGCCTCGGTAAAATCGGCTATGGCTTTGTCCGGCTGGCCTTTGGTCCTGTAGGCAATGCCGCGGTTGTTATACGCCTGTTCGTCTTGGGGGTTCAGCCTGACGGCCTGGTCATACTCGGCGATGGCTTTGTCGGTCTGGCCTTTGTAAGCATAGGCAAAGCCGCGGCTGTACCAGACGTTGGAATCATTGGGGTTCAGCCTGATGGCCTGGTCAAAATTGGCCAGGGCATTGTCCGGGTCGCCTTTATCCATATAGGCAAGGCCCAGATTGTGGTACAACTTGGCATGGTCGGGATACTGCCCGATGGCTTCCTGGAAGTTGGCGATGACTTTGTCTAACTGGCCGTTATTAGCGTAGGCCCTGCCGCGGTTGAAGTATGCCACGAGTAATTTGGGGTTTATCCTGAGGGCCTCGGTAAAATCCGCTATGGCTTTGTCGGGCCGGCCTGTATTCATATAGATAAGCCCGCGGTTGTTATAGGCGCATTCATATTCAGGGTTGCGCTTGATTGACTCGGTATAATTCGCTATGGCTTTGTCCGGCTGGCCTTTATTCATATAGACAAGGCCGAGGTTGTAGTAGGCCTCGAAAGAGTCGGGGTTTACCTTGAGGGTCTGATTATAATTTTCGATGGCTTTGTCAAAATCGCCTTTGTTTGTATAAGCGATGCCGCGGTTATTATATGCCCAGTCATATTCGGGATAAAGCTCTATGGCCTTGGTGAAACTGGCAATGGCATCGTCATTTTTTTGTTGGTCCTTCTCGATATTGCCTTTGGCGAACCAGCCGATATGGCTGGTGGGGTCCAGTTCCAGCACCTTTTTAAAGGCAGGGATTGCCTCCTCGGGTTTATTGCGGAAATACGCCGTAATCATTGCGCGCTCATAATATGAATATGCCAGGGTCGGGGTCAGCTCAATCGCCTTGCTGAAGGCCTCAAATGCCTTGTCTATCAGTTCCCGCTGGCTTTTTTTGTCGAGTTCCTTCAGGGCTTTATTTTGATAAGCATACCCGATAACCTGCCAGGCGTCGCCGAAGGTCGGGTCTATGTCCAGGGCGTCCCGGGCCAGCTGTATTTTTTGCTCAGGCGTCGGCGCGCCGGTGGCCCGGCTTAGAATATCTTTAGCCTTATTTCTTTTTCCCACGGATTCCTGGGCTTTGGTCGCTGCTTCTTTGGTATGCTTATCTTCCTGCTGTTTCTTGGCTTCCTGCGCCTGAATTATCTTCTGGCACTTCTCGAGCAATGATTCTGCCTCTTTATCTTCTGGTAATAGGGCCAGCAGTTTGTTGCATATTATCCGCGCTTTATCAAACTGTTTATCCCGGAACTCCTTATTGGCCTCCTGCCGGTATTGGTCTATTAGATGCTTTTTGCTTGATGAGGAAACCGACAGGCTGATAGCTGTTATTATCAGGATAACCGCGGCGCCGGCTATGGCCAGGCTGGCGGCTTTGTTCTTCTTGGCCTTTAGATACATTCTTGCCGGATAAGAGGTCCGCCGGCCGGAGATGGGCTGGCCCGATAAATATCGTTTTATGTCCTGGGCTAATTCCCGGGCACTCTGGTAGCGATTGGCCTTGTCCTTGTTCAGGCACTTCATGCAGATGGTCTCGATATCCTTGGAAATGGACATCTTGTCTT
>JAZDFB010000056.1:0-6681 GCA_043808305.1 Planctomycetota bacterium
TGCTTATCCAATTTGTTTCCCTGAGCAGTAATAATATTGGCGATATCGGACTGGTCTATCGGCCGGTTGGATAGCAGTTTATAAAGAATCACATCCTCAGCCGAAGCCACCCAGATAGCCGTATTAAATATTTTAACTTTCCGCTTCCTTTGGAATATCACCTCTTCAAACTCAGAATAACCCATTATGAAATCCGCATGATAGCCGCCGTAAGTAAGACGGCACATCCCCATATTCTTAAGCTGTCTCAATGCCTTATCGTAATTGAAGATAAATTTATGCTTTTGAGCCTTGGCCAAGAAATCCGTATAACCCCGGGGCGAAACCTGAAGCACAATATCCACATCCAGAGTTTTCCTCGGTCTGCCCCAGATATCAGACGCCACCCCGCCTATAAGCACGTATTTAATATCTTCTTTACTCAAGAGGCCAATGGCGGCGTTAAAAAGGTCCCGGAAGCTATGCTTTGCTGGCATATCGTTTTTCTAATGATTTGGCTAAGGAACAAAAAAGGCGTGATGCCGGAAGTACATTAACAGGCATATCTGCCATAAGCACTAATTCCTCGATCATCTTAATCCGCTGGCGGATTGATATCTTATTAAGGCATCGGGCATTTTCTTTACGCTTGTAATCGCCTATCCGCGCCATCTTACCGGCCCATTGTCTTATGTCATTCATAATTCTTATTAAATCATATTTACCGGCTAAGTCAACTAAAATAACGACAAGAAGCGAACCGATATCCGCCAGAGCTACTGCCTCCTTTAGGGATTGGGTTTTATCCCAAGCGAAGTCTTGGGACAGCCACCTTTTATCCTATAAGGAACCCAGGAGACCAAGAAAAATTATTAGTGCCAGTTGGAGCACAGCGACTTACTGGCACTTATCCCGCATTTAGCGGGACTCCTGCTTTCCTGGCCTCCTTATTAAATTATCCGTGTTCATTCGTGTGCATTCGTGGCTAATTTACTCCACATATCCTCGTAACCAGATGTTCGTAGAACAAAATTGTCCATTCTTCGTGGCTATAACTCTTATCTGCCTTGCAGAATCCGTGGCCACAACCGCTTCCTTATAGACTTCATTATTTACCCCTGCTGTATTCTGCCAGATGAAATGTATGGTCGAGTTGCCCCAATCCGCACCGCCCCGGCGGCCGTAGACCCACAACTGTTGCTCCAGCCCTATCGGCACGGACATAGCGTTGAACTGGATTTCCACGATCACCGCCGTCGCCGTAGCCGGGATGAAGGACGCCAGGTCTATCAGCTGGTCGATGTTGGTGTTCGACTGCTCCCATAAACATATAAAATGGGATTGGAAAAGGGTCAGCTTGGACCCGCCGCCACCGCTCGGAGTGATGTATTTAAACCGGCTGGTCGCGGTTTCGTAAGAAAGCACCTGCCCATCCGCCGGAGTATTTACCGCATCTATCTTGCTTGGTCCCACCGCGCCTCCTGCGATCTTTCCTGCGCTTACTGCGTTTCCTGCGAGTTTCTCTTCCGTCACCGCATTATCCTTTATCTTATCTTCTACCACGCTATCATCCTGCAACTCGTCACTCGCAACTCCCGGCGTAATCGGCCTGGTAATTCCACCCGGAACAAAGGACAACTTAGCCGGCGTTACTGCTCCATCTCTTATCTTCTCCGCGGTTACTGCGCCTCCTGCGATTTCTGCGGTATCTACGGCCTCGCTTTTAATATGCCGTTTCTCCACGGAGTTATCGGCCAGCTTAGCCGCGCTGATGGAATTATCCGGAATGCCCACTGCCGGGACGTCATCGCCCAGCTTGGCCAGGGTAACGGCTTTGTCGGCGATATCCTCGGTTTGAATCGTTGCATCCTTAATCTTAGGCGAAGTCACCGCATCGCTGGCCAGCTTATCCTCTGTAATCGCGCCCTCGGTAATTTGCGGTGTTGAAACCTGCCCATCTGAAAAATATCTTCTTTTGTAAGCCATATCATTATCTGCCTTTCCTTAGTGGCAGTTCGAGTAAAATGAGTTATCTGCCACTTAGTCCCGTCCCGCTCAAGCGGGAACGGGATAATCACAATTTATCAAAGTGCGGTCGGGCCCCGCTGCAGCGGGACCACTCGCACTCACTGGTTACACAGTGATACCCACCTGCACATGCAGGGTCAACAGGTTACCGTCCATCTCCCAGGCGCAATAACACTTATCCGGTGCCGGCGCTGCCACGAAGGCATCGCACTTTGTATCGTCTCTTAACTTGGTTAAGAGTGAAGCATTGATAGTGTTCTGCTCGACTATCACCGCGTCCTGGTATTCAGCGTTGATGACCATCATCCCGCCCTGAACCAGCCTCTGCAGGATAGCCGCCTTGAGGGCCGTCCTTTCAAGGTCAGAGGTAATGTTGTAAGGTGCGCCGTCAGCCGTATCGCCGGATTGAATCCAGCCACCGGCCCGTTCGTCACCGACCAGATAAAAGGTAGTTACAGGGGCCACGCCCAATCCGCGGACCTTGTCGCCCGTCAGGCGGATGGTCTTGTCGCCCATTTCGCTTGCCCAGTTATCAATGGAAGCATCAACCTTGTCCTTGAAAAGTTTGGCAGTAACCCCGCCGATTGTATCAAAAGCCTTGCCCAGGTTGCTGAACCATTTGGCAAACCGTTTACCCATGTTCTTGGCATGGGCTTCGGTAATGCGGTCAGCGGTCCGGCCGCTCCTTGACACAAAAGCCGGGTTAAGCATGGAACGGTATGCCTTGTTGGCCGGGGTCACCATCTGGTTGATATAGGTCCCGTCATCGGGGATTTTAGCCTGAAGGCGGTCAAACAGGGTTTGCGCCGCATTCTTCAGGTTATCCCTCCATCTGATGGGCATATCACCGGCTGGCTCCCAGCTTGCCGGGACATACAGTCTCAATTCAAACTTCTTTTCGAATGCCATATTAATCACCCCCAATCAACCTTTCAGTAAGCGGATTAAGCGGATTGAACCGATTAATCAGTTTACTCATAGGATTTATGTTCAACGGCTATTCTGCTGAGCTCTCGGCAGAATTACCGATCTGACTTTCTTAGTGCCAGTAGACACACTCGTACTGGCATTTAGTCCCGCTTATTCCAGCGGGATCATTTCCTTTTGCCTTTCTTTTCCAAATAATCCAAAATGACTTCGACAATCACCTCGATAATCCTTCTCCAGAAACTCGACATTACTTTAAACATGTTTTATTCTCCTTTTAGGCATTGGTCATTAGTCATTAGGAATTCGCATATAGACTGTATTGGTACGACCCCAACCATTGTTGTTATCAACTGTCCTTGATAAACATTCACCCAGACCGATATCCCGATTACTTCGAAGGTCTTGCTATCAAAAACGGGTCCCCCGGAATTTCCGGGTAATATAGGAGCCGAGATACCCCAATAGGTATTTTCAATAACCGAAATGATACCTGATGAAGGACGAACCTTCAGGCCGAGTGAACAGCCAACCGCATAAACAGGGTGAAAAAGATACGGTTTATAATCGTCGGACGCAAGTTGCGCCGAATAAGACAGTTTCTTTGATGGTTTGATTAAAGCCAAGTCCTTTATTGTATCTGTGACTAGGACAGTTGCTTCTATCGCTATGCTCTCAGGGAAAAAGGTTTCTATTGTAGCAGTAGACTCATTGTCTACCACGTGCGCGGCAGTCAGAATATAATCGCCTATCACAACGCCGGAGCCTGTTCCTAGACCGGTGCTTATCCGGACCGTAGGATAAAGCATCTTTAGGTATTCTTCATAGTATGGGTTATCCGGCAAGGATTTGGTCAAATCAATGACCACCGTGGCGGGTTTGCATTGTTGCGGTATGGCAGTATTGTAGCACTGCAGGCACGCAATAATGTACCCGATTGCCAGGAACCATATCACCCATCCGCGTCTATCCCCGTGCATCAATCTGTGTACTCTGGCAGTTTGAACGTAGTGAATTACTGCCAGGTATACTCGCCTGTAAGTCGCTTTGCTCCAACAGTCGAAGTATAATCTGTGGCTAAATATTCTTCTCATAAATCACCTCTCATATCCGTCCGCCTCGTCATAGAGTATCCGGACTGATTCCATCCATTCCCAGCCGCAGGAGCTCGGTTCGCTTAAAAGCGGCTTAAAGACCGGGTCATCCATATCTCGCCTTACCGGTTTGGGGAAATGCTCTTTATAACAGTCCAGGCAATACCCCAGGGTCCGGGCGGCCAATGACTTAACGCCCCGCCCCTTGGGCAGTGGACTGCCGCAGTCCTTGCATTTCAAATCATCCTTTAAGTCGTTTCTACTCATACTCCAACCTCTCTTAGGGCCAGTTAGCCATCCCGATGACCGTCGGGAGGGCCTTACTGGGCCTTAGATCCCGCGTATTTCGCGGGATTGAGGGGAGCTTCTTCGCGCTCCCCCTCCATATATGTAATGCAAAAAAACGGGAAATGTGAGTGGCAAAAATGAGAATTACTGCAAAATTCCTTAGAGCCACTTTGAGCGGAGCGAATTAGTGGCTCTTATCCCGCTTATTCCAGCGGGATTCTAACAGCCAAACTATGAAAATTCCTCTTGACAATGATATGCCCAAATGCTATTTACCGTCTATGGTCGAAGACTCAAGAAGTGATGAAGAGCTATTGACGGCCGCTTTGGGCGGGGATAACAACGCCCTGAACACGCTGGTAAAACGCTATTACGACAAGATAGGCTCCTTCCTCCTGAAACACAGCTGGTTCAAGGACGGGGCCTACCGGGACGAGGTCAAGCACCAGATATTCTTATTTGCGCTGGAGACAATCCGGTCAGGCCGATTCGCCCCCAAAGGTCCGGGCACATTCCGGAGCTGGCTTTATTCGGTGGCGTGGAATATCTGCCACGAATCCGAGCGCGAATTTGCCCACGCGCCCAAAACGCTGGGCAAGCAACTGATGGACGAACTGCCCTCGGATATCGAATCGGCAATGCCCGAGGGCGAAATAGAAAACCAAATTGAGGATGCCTCGGCTAAGATTGAATGGATACTGGGACAACTGACCGACGAGGAAAAAATGCTATTCCGGCTGGTCAACCAGGACCAGCCCAAGACCTATAAAGAGATACAGGCAATGGATATGTTTAAACAATATACGCTTGACAATCTCAGGCGCAAGGTGTGTGATATCAGAAAATTCATATTTACGGAGGTGCAAAAATGGCGAGACCAAAAAAAGAAATGAATAACAAATCAGCGTGCCAGGAATTCGAGATGGACCTGACCGATTATGTTACCGGCGACCCAACATTTCTGACCAAGGATAGGCAAACAAAACTCTTTGAGCATCTGAGAACCTGCGCCGACTGCCGGGCCCAGTTATGGAACTGGAAAGAAGTCCTGGCCGTGATGAAAGGCAAGGCCGAATCACAGAAACCGGAATATAAGGCAAAGATGGATAAGCTCATCCAGGAACTGCAGGCGAACAGCGCCAAACCTACCTGCCAAACGGGACAAGGCCGGCAATTGATAGATGTCAAGTCCGAGGTGGGCGACCTTTCAGGTCTGCTCTGGAAGATATTGGCCAAGCACGGCGAACTGCCCGAGGCCGAACTGCACAAGCACCTCAATACCACCGTCGAGATGGCGCATCAGGCCCTGGGCTGGCTGGAACGGGAAAACAAAGTGCTAAAAATCAAGGATGCCAAAGGCGTGCTGGTGTGCCTGACCGAGACCGAACGACTTCAATATAGACCACAGGCGTAGGTTGACGAGGATGCCGATACCAAGTATTTGAGGTTGAATAAATAAATACATCTAATTTGATTCCACTCTCCAAGTGGACAGGCTAAGACCGAAAGAAAAAAGATAGATTTTATGCAAATAGGACCGATTGGACCAATTATTGGAGCGATTATCGGGGCAATTATTGGTTTTATTGCAAGTTTATGGGTGTTTCTTTTATCTAGAAGCAAAGATAGAATCAGAGATATAGAATTATCTATCAAACAAAAAGAATCATTAGTGTATGAACTTGACTTTGCATCAGATAAAATAAATTCATACCTTAATATAGATAGCACTTATTCCCCTAATATAGCTATTGAACGGTTGAAACAAATATATATAAGTGGAAGCTTGCCATTAATGGGCGACAAAAATTTCAACCGTTCTTTTATGAGTATTTTGCTTGCTTTGTGGTTGCCCGAAACAAACTTAACACGGGTTCTTACCACGACCAATTTGAAAACTGTGCAAGATGAAATTAAAACCATAATTACTGGGTTAGAAAAAGATATTGTAAGTGATAAAAAGGAAATAGAGGAATTAAAATGGGGTAAATCTCTAAGAGGGATAATATTAGCAACCCATCATTTCTTGATACATATGCGAGAAGAATATTGTTATAAAAAGGCAACAAGGAGGGATAAATGAAGGTCGCAATTCTTTCCGACTCAGACATTCAGCTTGAAAATTATACCACTCACAAATTTCCTCTTATTCATCCTGACGATAATCATGATAACATTGTAGAATACGATTTATTTATCGCAGATTTGAATGAAATCACGAAAGACAATTATCTTTGGCTTTATAAAAATGAGTCAGATATAGAATCTAAATTAAAACACAGTGGTGTATTATTATGTTTTTGGGATGATTCTTCTGGGTATAATAAATCACCTGAAGGAAAAAAAGAATATTGCAAGCCCATTT
>JAZDFB010000057.1:0-7151 GCA_043808305.1 Planctomycetota bacterium
GGCAAAAGCATACTTCATAAACCTTTTCCAACAAACCGGCACCAAGCGACTTATGGATGATATAGGCAGAATCAACAACTTTTCTTCCTATTTCTTCTTCTCTATCTGATAACGGCTCAAAGCTCATATTATTCCCTTTGTGTCTTCGTGCCTTAGTGGCAGAAGTTACGAAGTTTTATTGTTATCTTCAGTCTTCTGATGAGGCGGAACAATCACGCCGCCCGACATAATTATCCTGACGGCCTCGTCTATGGTCATATTCAAACGAATGACCTCATCTTCCGGAGCAAACAAGGTAAATCCCGTAAAAGGCGCCGGTGAAGTGGGCACAAACACGGTTATTATTTTCCGGCCGGTATGAGTCCTTAAATCCTTGAGTCCTTCAGCCGTAACAAACCCAATCGCGTAGGTCCCCTTTAAAGGAAACTCTATGGAAACCACTGATTTGAACTCGGTTTTCTTATCCGGAGAAATAAAGGTGTCTATAAATTGTTTGGCGTACGGGTAAACCTCCTTGATAACCGGAGAATTATGCATTATCCAGGATTCTACCCCTTTAAATACTCGTTTCCCAAACAACGTCCCCGTGCCGTAACCAACCAGGTAAATAATAATTATGGTTATCGGGAATCCGATTATCGAGCTCCACAACGGTATATAAACCTCATCTATAGTAAACGGCGTAAAATTTATGATGGTTATGATTGAGTAACCAATCGGGTTGGCAACGTTGTTATTGATGAACCTGAAGGCCAGCAGGAGCAGGAAAATAGTTATCAGGGTGGGCAGGAGTATTATCAGCCCGTTGATAAATGCATTTCTTTTCTTATGGTCAATCATAACTGCTAACCCATAATCCCGCTGGAATAAGCGGGATAATGTGCCAGTAACGTTCTATCCTGATTGCATCAGGCTATAACTAACTGGCACTAACCTTTAATCACGCCCAGCGGTTTAAACCGCACTACCTTCTTGCTGATACCGGCTTTGTCAACCACATCAACCACGTCATTGACATCCTTGTATGCCGCCGGCATTTCCTCGGCCAACGCGTCGCGGCTCTTGGCCATTACCAAAACGCCCATCTGTTCCATTTCCTTTGACAGATCCTGTCCCCGTGTATTCTTGAGCATCTGTGAGCGGCTGGCCACCCGACCCGCTCCGTGGCAGGTGCTGCCGAATGTTTGTTTCATCGCTTCGTCCGTGCCGACGCACAGAAACGAGTTCCGGCCCATGTCGCCCGGCACCAGAACCGGCTGGCCTATGTCCCGATAGTCTTCAGGCACTGCCGGATGCCCGGGCGAAAATGCCCTGGTGGCGCCCTTGCGGTGCACGCATACCGTCATCGGCTTGCCGTCTACTGTATGCTCCTCTATCTTGGCGATGTTGTGGCAAACATCGTAAATCAAATCCATCCCCAAATCATTGGGCGACATCAATAGTGCGCGCATCAACGCCTCGCGCGCCAGATGCATCATCACCTGGCGGTTGGCCCAGGCATAATTAGCCGCGCAGTTCATGGCGGCCAGGTAGTCCTGTCCTTCCGGCGAGCTAATCGGCGCACAAGCCAACTGGCGGTCGTTCAGTTTTATTCCATATTTCTGGGATGCCTGCAAGAGTTTTCGCACATAATCATCGCAAACCTGATATCCCAATCCGCGCGAACCGGAATGTATCATCACTACGATATCGTCTTTATGCAGATTAAATACCTGGGCCGGGTGCGGACGGTAAATCTGGTCCACCACGCTGACCTCTATGAAATGGTTCCCCGAACCCAAGGTTCCAACCTGCGGTAAGCCCCTCTTGATAGCCTGAGGCGAAACCTTGTCCGGGTCAGCGCCGGGTAGGCAACCGCCGTCTTCCATATGAGCCAGGTCATCCTTTGTACCGTAGCCCTGTTTGACTGCCCATTTTGCACCTTGAAGCAATAATGTCATCTCGTCCTGCTCGGTAAGTTTATGTATAGCGCCCTCGGAGCCGACACCGGAAGGGATGGAGTGATATAACGCCCCCATAATTTCCTTAAGGCGCGGTTTAACTTCATCAAGCGTCAGGTTAGTGCGCATCAGACGAACGCCGCAGTTAATGTCATAACCCACCCCGCCCGGCGAGATAACGCCGGTATTGACATCAAACGCCGCGACGCCGCCGATGGGAAAGCCGTAGCCCCAGTGAATATCCGGCATGGCCAGCGAGTATTTGACAATCCCCGGCAGGCAGGCAACATTGACAACCTGCTCCGGGCTCTTGTCATCCCTGACCAGGGACATCAGTTTCTCCGAGGCGTATATTCTGCCTGGGACTGACATAGATGATTCCGCCGGTATTTCCCACAAATACTCAGAAACTCTATTGAATCTCATATTTTTAGCCACGAATTCACACGAATAATATTTATTAATAATTTATTCGTGTTTATTAGTGTCCATTCGTGGTTTCACATTTACACATCAAATATAACCTGTGCTTCGTATCCCCGTTTGGTTTTAAGCACCTGCAAGCCGTGGAAGGTTACGGCCTTAATCTCGGTCTTGATGCTGTGTCGCTTGGGGTCGTAATGTTCCCCTTTGGCTAAGCCTGACAGCTGAAAACTATTTTTTACCTTTGTAATGCTGTTAATTACGAAGCCGGATAATAACTCATTATCCAGCGACCACTTAGAAAGAAGCGCGCTGAGCCAACCCTGGAGCAGTTCATCCAAATTATCGGCGCTGACATTAACCTTTATTACCTTAACCGGTTTAACCTTTCCGGTATCAGTCATTATATCAAACAGTCCAAAAGCCGCGTTGGTAAAAAGAGTCTTTAGCGTCTTCGCCTTAACGCTAATACCCATATCAGCCGTGTGCGGGATAAGTTCGTATTTAGACATATTTTTAGTATGCGGACGCCGTTGCTCCAAAGCCAGCTATGACGTCGGACGATTAAACGGATTTAACAGATAATAAGATTTTCAGTTTAATACCTAAAGGTAGAGCCGTTTATCGGCCTCCCCTCTGGGGGATAACATAATACCTTAAGGTATAATGGTATAATATAAATACTTTAGTATAATCAGCTCAATCCGTTTACAAAGTATACTACAAAAACCCGAACAAGCAAGGAAAAGATGCGGGGCAAGAAAGTATTGACAAATAGTCTGCTTATTATAGTTTATTTGTATGCAAAAATTATTTTGGATTACTATCCTCATTATTTGCTGTGGTTGCCATTCTCCTCAAATAAACGATCAAACAATTACGAAAGATTCTCAAATAGATAAACTAATCGCGCAACTTCGCGATACTGATTGGCAAGTACGAAAAGAAGCTGCCCGAAAACTGCTCAATCTTAAATATTTGGAGGCAATACCAGAAATAATTAAATTATTAAAAGATGAGAATCGAGAAGTCAGAGGACTCGTTGCCTTTTATTTGGGCTATTCTGGTGTTACCGAAGCAGCTCCTGTTCTGGAAGAGCTATTAGAAGATTCTGACAGCTATGTTCGAGGCAATGCAAGTGAAGCCCTCGGTATATTGCATATAAATAAAGTTCTCCCCAAAATAATAAGTTTATTAGATGACCACGACGGTGATGTTCGATGCTGTGCGGTGCGTTCCATTAATAAATTAGGGGCAAAAAAGGCTGTCCCTGAAATAATAAAATTATTAGGAGACAACGAAAAATCTGTTCGTTGTGAAGTGCTTTGGACTCTTGGAGAATTTGATGCAACTGATGCTATCCCTGAAATAAAGAAGCTGTTAAATGATAGCGATGAAAGTATCCGTAAAGATGCTGTTATCGCTTTAACACGACTCGGCGTTAAAGAGGTTGTTCCACAAGCAATACAACTTTTACATGATAGTGATCGTAATAAGTGTGCTTCCGTTGCAAGAGCTCTTGGCCATTCTAAAGTAAAAGAAGCTATTCCGGAAATGATAAGGATATTAGAGACAGATACTGATGCTTTTCTCTTGAGCTGGATTGTAAATGGCCTTGGCGAAATGGGAGAGAAAGAAGCAATTCAACCAATAATGCGACTTTTATCAAGTGATTCAAAACAATGGCATTATCAACTTTTGCGTAATACTATTGAGGCTCTTGGCGATCTGTCAGCAAAACAATCTGCACCAGAAATAATAACATTACTAGACCATCGGGATTATTTGGTTCGTAGCACAGCGATTGACACTTTAGTAAAATTTGATGCCCGAGAAGCAATACCTCAAATAGAAAAACGACTCAATGATAAGATGAGCTTTACTAGGGGCTGGGCCGCCATTGGGTTAATTGAATTAGGCAAAAAAGAATTAATTCCACATAACCTAATAACAGATATAGAAGCCGTGTTTTATCACTATGAAAAAAGTGGCCCCGAAGGCAACCGTGCCCGGGCGGCGCTAAAAGAGCTGGGAGTACCGGTAGAAGAAGTGAAATGAGCTTTTAGGATTTAGGTATTAGAAATTAGGATTTTCCGCCCCCTATTCCTTTCCCCAATAAATTCGTCAAGCTGACCCCGGAGCAGAAGAAACAGGTAGAGCAGGCGCTCAAGAACTTTGTCATAACCGGCCAATACCGGCGCCGTAAACGTCTGCAGGTTATATACCTGTCAGACCAGGGCAAAACCTTTCAGGAGATTACCAGACGCCTGGGGCTATCTTATAGTTCGGCTGCCTGTGAAGTTATCCGCCAGAGGCGGATGCGCCTCGGGAGTACAGCCGACTATACCCGGCAGTAATTTCACAAACTGCCGGAGTACCGGACTGTCAAAAGAAGGGTTACTCTTTACCAAAAAGAGGGCTTAAACCCCTTGCTCAAGGGGGCCAAATAGATATTTTTCGGCCTATTTTGGAGTATCCCAAAACCCCAAATTGTCCCCCTTCAGCCCCCATTTTCACCCAATTTCCCTCACAGAAAGGCGGTAACCCCCCTCTACCACCCCCCCTCTCCATAGCTTGTGCCTTACCCCCTCATCGAGTGGGCGGTGGTAGCCCATATTTTGTGCCTTACCCTATGGCGTTTTGAGGGGTGGTAACCAGCCGATTGAAAGCTATGTACACAGGACTACTGCCCTCTCCTGCCTGGTCTTGTGGAGTGGTAATCCACCGATTGAGTGCTATGTGCACAGGACTACTGCCCTACGGTATCTAGTCTTGAGGAGTGATAGTCCGCCGATTGACAGGTGTGCGCACAGGACTACTGCCCTACGGTATTTGGTCTTGAGGAGTGGTAGCCCGACGGTTGACAGGTGTGTGCACAGGACTACTGCCCTATACTATCCGGTCTTGAGGAGTGGCAGCCCACCGACTGACAGGCCGGGGAGCGTATTTAACCGGGAGGTAGTACCCTCTGCAACTTATTCCGCCTTGACAAAGATGGGATTGGAAATGAGATGCCCCTGATTGGAATCCATTATATCCAGCCGGTAATAAGTCATCTGACCGGGCTTAAGATTTGTAATATCCGGGATGTATTTTATTTCTACCGGTAATGCCTGATTATATTCCTGGACCAGCCGGCCGTTGGAGATTATTTTAACCGTAGCCATAGTTTTGAACGCAGAGCCGGCACCCGATGCCGAAGTTCCCTTTGATTTGCCCCTATTAGTCCCGCTGAACGGGACGGGCTTGCCCTTTTTATCCTTTAGCGGAGGCGGTTCCTCTGCCTGCCCGGCTGATGCCAGCTTAACATACAGAGTCGGCGCATTTTTAGGGCTGACGCCGATAAGGTCGCCGGAATAAGCCACCTTATTATTGGCCATAATCCAAAAATCGGTCAGCGCCATTGCCGGATTATTATTTGCTCTGGTTACGACGTAGTTCTTGCCGGTGCGCATAGCTTCAATCACGCCCTGATATGATTTTGTCCTAAGCATAAATATGGTCTGAACGCCGCCTAAATCCTTATCACCGATATCATCCAGCTCGCCGATTGCCCAGGCCGGCCGGGCGCGCCTACCGGCGCAGAACTCCATCAGGGTCTTGTCCCAGATGCCGCCCGGGATACCGGTCTTTTGGTAGCCCTCGCCCAGGACGGCGAATCCGGTATAATTTACGGTTGCTTCCAGCGCTTCCGAATAAGGCAGGGTATGAATTTTAACGCCGCCCATTTCACGATGTTCTTTTGAGTCCGGATGCGCCCAGTAAATCAGCCCGTTATTCTTAATGACATAATTTATCAGGTCCTGATACGGCTCGTATGTCTGTATCGCATCATACTGAGAGAATCTCGATTTGCCGCTGGCGATAGTCGGCAGGTCCTGATAATACTTCGCCTGATTAAGTCCCAACACCAGCAGATGCTTGTGGCGGTTGTTCAATGTCAGTGTATCCTTGAAATAACTGCCGGTCCAGTAATAATAAGGCGTTACCTCCTCGCCGTCTATGACCATAACATCTCTGGCGGACTGGTTTGCCTGGTTGATGGTGGCCAGATAATTGGCGATGCCGAAGGTCATCACTGACGCGCGCTCCTCGGTCTTTTTTATCAGCCACCTGAATGGCCACAGGCCGTATTGGTAGCGCTGGTTATCGTGATCGGTGATGCAGACGACTCCAATATTGCTTTTGCGGGCCAGGTCCACGTAGTCGTTAACGGTTCTCTTTCCGCCGCTGACTGGCGTCTGCAGATGAATCACGCCGGCTACCTGCTGATAACCGCCGGATGGTTTTATGAATTTAGCTGAATCATCTTTTTTAGGCGATGTTTTTTTGGACGGTTTAGATGTCGATTTCGCGGCCGATAGATCGGAAATGTTTGAAGCTACAAAAAGCGATACAAGAAGAATAATTAAGATGCGCTTCATTTTTCATCCGGATACACTTGCCAGAATTTATACTGCTTCAATTTTATTAATCTTGACAGTCGTATATTTCTGCCGATGGCCGATTTTCTTCTTGTAGCCCTCGCGACGGCGGAATTTCATGGTTATAACCTTAGGGCCTTTCATCTGGTTTTCAACCACGCCGACCACCTTGACGCCGCTGACCAGGGGCTGGCCAATGCGGATGTCGCTGTCTTTAGCATACAAAAGGATATCGTTGAAAACTATTTCGGCTCCGTCTTTGGCGTCTTTTTTCTGGAGGGTAATCTTGGCGCCTTCCACGACTTTGAATTGTTCACTTCGGTCCCGAACGATGGCGTATTGCATACATTACCTTTCTTTGTAA
>JAZDFB010000058.1:0-24342 GCA_043808305.1 Planctomycetota bacterium
ACGAGAAACAATGGCAGACTTTAAGGCGAAACATCAGAATTTTCTATCACTATCGCTACAATAAAGATTGGAAATTGCGAGGGCAGCGAAAATGAAGCAACACCGAGCAAGAGGGTTTTATATCCCGACAGGAAAAGAAAGCTGGATAACTAAAGTTTGGAGAGCAACAAAAGAGGAAGCCGAAGATGATATAAAATTTCACGGACATAACTACAAAAATTTTAAGATAGTTGAGAGGGCTTAAAATGGACAAATACCTAACACTTCCGATAAGAGTCGAAGAGTTTGAGAACGACGCAATCGTAACGAGGGGAGTTCAACTTTGTATGGGGATAGTGAAGGAAAACGGCTCGGTAATCATTCCAGAGCAGGCCCGGAATTACAAAAATAGATTTAAGGAATTAGAAAAGAAATGGGAGGTATTAAAATGAGCTTTAACTTATACGCAGAAGTGGCACACGCAAAGTATTTGGACGACAGAGAAAACAAACTTAAAGGGAAAATTGAGAAGTTTGTAAAAAGCATTAGTTTTCTCTGGAAAAACGAGGCATTAGACGGCGACGAAACAGAGGAGATAAGCAAAAAAATTCTTGCGGAGTTGGATTTGGTTAATGGTAACATAACCAAGCAGGAATACGAGAGGTTAAAATGAAACACAAAACAGATTTTGACAGGGATAGAAGCACAAAAGGAGTTTATCCTTTCAGGGTTTATGCAGAGGATAACGACGAGGATACACCACTTTCAGAACACGATTGGCAGGAATACGAGATTAAGAAAAATGGAAAATGGGTTCCTGCAAAGGAAGGGACGTGGGTAGGCAACGAATTTTTCAATAGGCATTCAGGCGAACGGACGCTTAAGTTAAGGGAGAATGTAAGGTATTTGGAGATGCTACAAAATGGATGATGAAAAAATTAAATTCTCCGAAATAGAGATAGCCGAAATTCACACGAGACTTGTCCGTCCAAGTGGCACAGGGGCAGTGATTAACTTCTTAAAAAGGCATATCGGAAAAAAGGTTTTTATCATTATTCCCAAATTGTCTCATTATCAAGCCGAAAAATAAAAGCGAATTAGTCCTATCCGCATTTTTTAAGATAAAGTATTATTTCTTTTCTTCTAAAATTTTTCTTATCCTATTGCTGATTTCTATGCGGGGATAGTAATGAGAAAATTCAGTTAGATATAGATATACAAGCACGAAATGATGAAAACCGCTTCTGCCCATCATATCTGGTATGTTTAAC
The DNA here is from genome assembly GCA_043808305.1 of Planctomycetota bacterium. GTDB lineage: Bacteria > Planctomycetota > MHYJ01 > JACQXL01 > JACQXL01 > JBBAAP01. The sequence continues at coordinate 1,251 of JAZDFB010000058.1, forward strand.
GTCGAGATAAATGAAGTTTTCAGCGGAGATCTAAAAATTGCCCGAATTCCACCGTTAAATGCTTCTAATAACCTCTGTTAAATATCATATCAGGCCTGAAATAGGATGTTTTGGTCCTTATTAGCGTCATTCTCCAGTTCATTTCCGTTTCTATTGCCTTTCATTTCCGTTCTTTGAGGGTGTGGAAATGATATTAGGGCTACTTTGTCGCCAGTAAATTACTTTATTTAGTTTTAGGAGATGAATTAGAGACGTTATTTAGAGTGGGTAATGGCTGTGGTTGATTTTTAATAGTGAATACCAAAATTATTAAATAAGCCACAACAAGCACAATAATAAGAGTAAGAAAAGCAACGAGTTCGCATTGGGTATGCCAGGAAAACTCAAGGAGAAAAGAGATTTCTAAAAACTTAGGTAACTGAATGTGCGAATTTACATAAATAAAAATTATTACGGTAAGAGCGATTAAAATAATCTTTATGGTACCTCGCGAATGAATCACAAAAGGCGGCTGATGAGGTTGATTTGATACCGTGTCCGATGATCTAAATATGCGCCAGAGGGTGATAAATGAAACCACGGCGAAGATGATTATCGCCAGAGAAGCTAAAGTATCATATAACGAGTTGTGCCAAGCATCAATGGAAAACGGCAGACTCTCGGCCCAGCTCCATTTCGGTATATCCTGATGAATCCAAGTAATTAATCGTTGGCTTATAAGAACTATGATTATAACTGACAATAATCTCATAGCATTACCCTTCCTTTCTCTTAACTGTTCTTTGATTGTACTCAATTATTTTTTGCCATAGGTCAGGTTGAAGCTTGATAAAATGACTTAATGTGACGCATTTTACGTTAAACTCTGCTTGAAGATGTTTTACCTGATTACAAATAGACGTAGTTGGTAGCACCAGATAAACTTCGTTAAAGCCGATCTCGATACATTTTTTGATATTATGCCGTATGGCGTCAATATCATGTTTCAATGACTCTTCAACTTCAATGGCTATGCTGTAGTTAGTCTTGGCGGCGCTAACATCAACAAAATATTTTGAGTCCTTAACAGTAAAAGCCTTATCGTAATCCACAACATAATCATCTTTTTGCAGAATACAACCTATCAATTTGCACTTATAAGTATGGGCAATACCGGCCCCCACTCCTAAAGAAGGGATAGATGCCTCTTCTGAAGGTATAAATTCTCTCCCTTTTTGAGTAACCCATGGAATATTGAATTTTTTAATCCTGCCACCGGCGTTTATCAAAACCAGATCTATTATACCATTTTCAAGGAATTTTTTACGAACACGATCACCGGTACTTCGACCAACCCCAATACAATCATTTATTTTTACGAAGTGGTCATATTCCGTGATAGGCAAAGCAGGCCATACCGAACTAAATAACCCGAGATATGCCATTTCTATATCTGAAAAAGGTAATGGTCTACTTAATATCGGTTGACTAACGCTCCCGTCAGTAACAAGAGTGGTCTTAGCAACAGAAGGTTCTGATGTTCTCTGTTCAGGGGGTTTTATTATTGCCTGGGAATTTACCAGCTGAATATCATCTACTTTAATGAGAAACGGTTTAGTATATAACCCATTATCAGTTCTAACGATGAAAAATCGTTGTTGAAGGTTATCCGCAACCCATTGAATCTGTTTACGATCGGTTAGTCTTAGAGAAGGAGCAAGTTTATAAATTTCATTGGCATCCATTTTTCCGAGGATTTTTAAGGAACAAGCATTCAGAGCATCTTTTTGAATGTCAGAGGTTTGCGTGATAAACCATATTCCGATCCGGGCGCCTCGTGTGGCTTCCAACCGATTGAAAAAGAAACGATTGGTTGGATCACTCAAAAGCGCTTTAGATTCATCAATGATTTCTAATGCCAGAATAGGTTTATAACCCTGTGCCATGGCACCGATTCGACTTTCCAAACGACGATTAAGGCGGAGATTCAGAAAGAGTACCCGATATGAATAGTCAAGTTCGTGTAGTATATAATTATAAAAACCGGGGGTTTCTTCCTGTTCCAGATTATTTTCATTTCCATATCCAAGGGCTTTTTCTCCCAGCGTCTCAATACACTCTTTTAACCGCATCATCAGTGTCGATTTAGTGGCATGATGAACATTTGCAAGACGACCAACCTCTTCATATAGCTCACCAAGCCAGCCGCAATATTGGGGATATGGTTTGGATTCTACAACTCCATATCTTTCCTGCATGTTTCTATAGGCTATTTTATAAATACGGCGTGCTCCATCAGGCAATCCCAGGCTTTTTTCTACAATATTGCTTGAGATGTTAGCCCAAGCCCGGGGATGAGTATAAGGAGGTACTGTGTTTATATCCAGAATCAAGCTTCCATCATAAGGCCGGTAAACTTCTATCTTTTTTTCATGGAGACTTAAGTGCTTGAAATCTTCTTTTTCAAATTCAATTAATTCTACCCGGACCGGTTCATTGGTATCACGAGCCAGAGAACATACTGCATTAGCGACAAGGGAGGTTTTTCCTGCACCCTGTTTGGCAGGTAGAATCACATGCTGTGTCAACCATGGCAAAGGATATTTAAATATTACAGGTTCATCTTCATCAATTATCTTATTATTGCTTGATACCGAAAATATCCGCCCAAGATTTACTCCTTCATGTGGCAAAAGGGTTGAATGGGGTTTTTCAAAAATGTATAAGGATGATGCGGCATCCCGGGCTATGGATTTATCACGAATTGCCTGAAAAATTTTATCTTCCATGTCTTTGTTGCCTTTTTCGCCATAAAGATTTAATTGTTCAAGTAGCCCCAAAAGCCATGGTTCTTGGGCCATCCCTTGTTCTGCGGCATAATGAACAAGCCCCATATAACGTTCTAATGCGTTAAGGCTTTCCGGGTTATAGTATAATTCATTCATAATACGCTACCTCTGGCTGATAACCTGAATTCCAGAAACATCAAAACCGTTGTTCATTTTACTTCTTCAACCCCTAAATTATTCATACGAACACCCGAGAACCGTATCGGTGGAAGAATCTTTGATTCCTTATTACCACCTTCGCTACCATCACCTTCCTTTGCTTTTAACCTCGCCCATTTTTCCAGTGCACTTACTATATCTATCAGGCCAAGGTCAGTGTCGTTACCAGCCCTGGTTCCATAACTAACAATAGAGATTTCATTTAAATACGAATCGTACCGTATGATTGGTACAAGAAGCCCTTTGCCGGAAGGATATGCCTCATCTACCAATGGTTCCATTGTTTTCTTAACCCACGTATATTCCTCAAATGTGATTCCAAGAGGTCTGCCTTCTCTTTCTCTCATTTGTAGTCTTTCCCTAATAACTGCAATATTAGAACAAACCACCTCCACGACGTAAGCGCTTACTTCAGCACTTTCAGCCAATCCATATGCCCTTTGCCTCACGACCCTGCGCCTAAAAGTCCCATCAAGGACAACCGAACCGCCATTTAGTATAATTTGCCGTGCCTTCTTAAAAACGAAATCATATGACAGCGCTGATTGACACCCCGACATTGACAAAGGAGTATCAAACACACCAATCCTAAAAGAATCAGTATGCAAAACCTCACACCCAATCTCCTGTCCCAGAAATGAGCTTACCGTCGTCTTGCCGCACGTTGGCAGGCCTGTCGTTACAATTATTTTTTTGTCCGCCATTACTAACTCCTTCATAATTGCTGTTCGGACTACTAATCACAGAATTAGCCCTAAGAATGTTTAACTTATAGAAAATGCCTAAACGCAACCGCTATACTGTGATAACGTTTTATTCTGCTCTTTGCTTTCCCTTTCTTCTCCACGCCAGAATGCCTTGGCTTTTTTATCGTATTCTTTCAATTCCCTTTAGAGACATTTTCATTATGATACCTTTGTCTGATAATTGATTATCCATAACGACCAATCCATGTTATAAAACGAACCAGTGCCTTACCCAGACCACTAATTAAAATCTTTAATAATGTGGTCCAATAATGTAATCTACAATACAGATGTCCTGCTAAAGGATGAGACCTGGAGATCATCATAGGTTTCTTACACCTGAAACAGCGGCAGAAGCATCTTTCGCAGTATAAAAGGTCCGGTTTTTCTTTGGTTCTAATCGTTGGTTGTCCACGGAACTCGCAACCACAGGAAAGGTGATTAATGGTTTTTACCCCTTTTTCGGCAACTACCCCTTTACCAGACATTTCTTCCTTGTCCTTATTATAAAGAATGATATTGTCAGCCGTTCTAACAATATTGCTTGATTGATGAGAAGCGTTGAGACGGTCTTGAATAATTTCTTCAAGGCCTCGCGGTTTTTTTATGGGATTTACTGGCTCTGTCATTCTGCATCACCTCCTTCTGAAGGACCCGTTTCTCCAGAACCAGTTTCACCGCTGTCAATGTCTGAAGAATCTGTTTCTGTATCTGTGACTTCTGAGGGGTTGTTATCAATACCATCTGCCCAGCCGGTTTGTTCAGGAGAGGTTTCGGCTTCTGAGGGAGCGGAGATATCAGTTTCATATGGGTTTGTTGTTTCTTCAGTAATATCCTCAATCGCATTCTCGTTGTTTGGTTGCTCTTGAGATGTTAATTCAGTCTTTTGGGCTTCAAGAATTGCACTGATTATCTCCTGCAGGCTGTCGTTATCAGGCTTGGCAATAGCATTTTTATCTGCGGCTATTTCCGTTTCACAATCCGGTGCAATTCCTGGTTCATATGATTTTCCATGACATCCTCCATGGGTTTCATCTGGATTGGACGGCAGTGATTGCTCGGCTTCAGCCTGGGTATAAACAGGTTTATTATCCATTAAACCATATTGGTCATTTTTCTCATTTGTAATTTCGTCAATACTCTGGCGAGGGTGTACAGGTTCCTCATATTCCTTTATCCTTAAATGCCCTTGATGGTTCGATGGTTTAGTATCATAATCTTTTGCCTTGTTTCCTTTTTTTAATAGATGAAGTTTGCCGAGTAAACGCCCGGTCAAAGAAGCAGCAGCCAACGTGAGCTCAAGCAAATCTGCTGTGGTATCGGTCGTTGCTTTAACAAAACGACCTGTTTTACGAATACCACCACCTACCGAACTAACAAACTTCTGCGCACCACTCATATTTTCTCCTTTCTAAACCGAACTTAACTGATATCACTCTGTTTTTGTAAAGCATTCTAATTTACTACGCCTTCTAAATCTGCGAAAAGAAGGCGATTACCTTTTTGCAATAGAACCGGCTTAAACTTAGGCAATCTCAACCATCCCGTGCCATTCCAGCGATAAGTGCCGTTTAAACTTATATCTTCTATCCAGTACTCCGGGCCGATACGACGAACTATTGTATGTATTAAAGAAATACGGGAAGAACCGCCCATTTCATTACGTCCGAATTTATTTACGCCATTAGTCAGGGGTATCAGTTTTCCCTTAATATTAAGTGTCAAATAAGGATACGGGTTATGGCAGAATGGGCAGATGGTTTTTGATGCATCAATCAATGTCGGACCGTTACAGTTGGGACAAATAAAAACTTCATTTAATAAAGGGGTTAAAGTTCGCTCCCATTGAAGTGCCGAAGGGCGCTCGGCGCGGTCACGACTTAACCCATGCCGGAATAAACGCATTATATCAGTATTTAAAATCGCCACCGGATAACCGCCAGCAGTTTTTTGTTGCGCTCTTGTTAAAGCAGGGTCATGTAGCCAGATTCCGCCAGTCATAGTATCCTCAAACAGCTTTTGTTCAGAATCAAAACCGGCAGCAACATGTTTAAGGAGAATTAGTTCATGCATAATGGCCGTGAGACAAAAAAGGTCTGATTGAATCGAGGGTGCTCCGCCATTCCTGCTTTCCGGCGCCATATAGAGTTCGTGTCCGAGACAAGGCGGTGGAGGCATGCCCGGTGCGAAAAAATTATCAAAATCTATGATATAAACCTCAAAAACCAATTTATTATTTTTGTTGATGATATTGATAATAATATTATTACTCTGCAAGTCACCGTGCGCAATGCCGCGACTATGAAGAACCGCAATGGCATGGACAAATCCAACGGCAATAGTAAGATTATCTATCAGTGAGGGTGCGGGCTTTTGCATAAATTCTTCCAGTGATTCGCCTGTTACATAAGGAGTAAAATGACCTAATTTATGCGCATGAAGGTCTTCGTACATATCATCCGGAGGTTTTAAAACCGGACAAAGCAATCCCAATTTTTGTTGCACCAGCCAACGCAGGCGGATTGAGGCGGCTGGATTAACAAATTGGTCATGGTAAGTTTTTACGACATAGGACGCTTGCGTATCGAGTCTTACACATTCCTTCGCCTCGCCCTGGCCGCCTATGCCGATGAAACGGGTGGTCTTATACTTCTTTTTCGTAATAGATTTAATAATAATTTCCATTGTATATCCTACGCCTTTTATTCATTTATTTCAAGATGGCCGTTGTCGGTTTCTTTTGCAAAAATGGTTTAGCTAATGCTCTATCTCTAATGAGTCCCAGACTCATGTTATCATCGCAGACATAACCGAATTCATCCTTTGATACAGAGAGTTCCTCCAGAATAAGATGAATAACCTTCTCCAAATCGCCATTGTGTTCGATAACTGCTCTTAGGACATCATGAGCAAAGGCCGGTGATACCCGATCAAAAATACCATCGGTTCCGCAAAGAACTAAATCGCCTGGATGACGGGCTGTAATGCCAAACATTGGTTCTCCTTCAATGACTGGTCCCAGAGAGGCAGCAAGTATATTAGAAGCCTGTGAGTCGGCTTTTTGCGGTATAAGAAGGCGCTCTTGTTGTCCGGTGGCACGTAAGATGACCAGTCCGCCGTCCCCAATGTACCCCCAAATATAATGGAAAGGAAGCGCTAAAACAATGATCAGGGTTGTTCTAAAACCTTGGTTCGGATTTACCACGGCGAGCATATTTGAAATATTATCAAGATTTTTTGACGCAGCCTCAAAAGCGTTGCGAATCGCTTTTTCGGCATCGTCATTCCTTATTTTTTTTAGGATACACAGACGTTTTAAGATAGAAAGCGCCGCGCTTGCTGACGTTATTTGAGCCGCTTCCCGGCCGTGCGACACGCCGCCCAAGCCATCGGTCATGATCATTAATTGGAAACACTTTGTTTCAAAAGCTAGACAAAAATCTTGATTCTCTGAACGGACATTTCCTTTTGTTGTGCCAACCGCAATCTTGTTAGCAGGGTATTTGATTTTATTCTTAACCGTAATCCTTTTGATATCTTCAAAAATCATAGTGATGTAACTTGTAACATAGGTGATAAAGATATCTGCCGTAATACGATTTTCATGTATCAGCTCAATCATTGGAAACGCCAGGAGGTCATTATCAAAATTAATCAATCCGTCAGTCGAGTAAGGTTCACAGAAACAGTGTTTTGGTTTGTTATTTTTTGTTAGGAAAAGAAAAACAATGACAAAAACTCCCAATCCTAAAATAATTCCCTCACCACGATCACTGTCCAGTTTTACCTGTTCTATCTTGGCTCTTAATTCTTTTGAAAAAGAGTTTAGGCGGGATTCTTTATCATTCAGATCGTTCTTAAAATTGGAGATTAAATCAAGCAGTGAAATGGGGGGATTAATTTCGCTTTGATTAACAATGTGTTCTGAAATGCCGATATAAGATTCTAAAATAACTGTTTCTTTTTCTAATTCTCCGAGACGTTTTTCTATAGCATTAACCTTATTGACCAATTGCACTGTTTCAGTAATTGGTTTGGTTTCCTTATCAATTTCTTCCTTTTGGGCGGATTCTTGATTTGGTTGTTGGGCAAGCGATAAATTGCCCGCAAATATTAATAGTAGGGTTATAGATACTTTAGTTATCCATGAAACAATTGCCATTCCGCTTGTTATTTTTTTTCGCATTGTTAATTCCATATAATTCTCCTTTCATAATTTCAGTTATATAATGCGCATTACCAGGGGGGTTAGGATAACAGAAACGGTTACGCCGATTAGTATTATTAAATTAGCTTCGCTTACATTACGCCTGGCATTATGCAGTTTCATTATCTGAGGAGTTGTTTCCGAATTAGTATTACTACTGGATTTAAACGGTAATGCCCCAATATCTGCCAAGTATTCAATTTGTTCAGCTGTTATTGAGATTCTTGACATTTTAAAACCTCCTTTTCGGCTGCCTCATCAGGATACAGGCGCCACCCTGTAACGACGGCGGCCCACAGCCGCCGTTTCGGCCATGATTAACCCAACTTAATTTGCCCGAGCGCCTGGGTAGCATTCTGCCCGCGAGTTCTGGTTGCGGCCATGGTCGCTCCGATGGCCCCAAAAAATTGTCTCAAATCCCGTCCATTTTGACATCGGTAGAAATGCTGCGGCGTGGAGGCCAGTTTTTTAAGCAAATTTTCGTCAGCATCAGATCCAAATGCGATTGCCACGAGGTCTACCTTTTGTTTGAGTTGGTCTGCGACTTTTTCCGGGCTTGAACCGGTATTATGGCAACCATCGCTGAATAAAAGCACCACGCTACGAAGGTGTTGTACCTGGGAATTTTCCACCTGAGTTACTATCTCCAACGCTTTTTCAAGACCTGCGGTAATATTTGTTCCGCCGAAAAACGTGTTGGTATCAATCGGCATCGGTTGACCGGCTAATTGGGTAGCGGGCGTTAAATCACGCACAACAGTTGCCGAACCGGAGAAGTCAACGATCGCAACCTCAAACCCATCTTTATTTTCTGGTTGGGCTAATACCTGAATGTTGGCAATGCTGGCTGCTTCAGCATCCGTTGCTTTTTTGCCACACATTGAAGGCGACGCATCTCTGACTAGAACTGCTGCCTGTTTGACACCTTTACAAATCCAACTGGGGCGCGTGAGACCTCCAGTTACTATGGTTTGAAAATTTCCCTTGGTTGCCTTCTGGTTATTAACCATAAGTCACCTCCTTGGGCCAAAGCCCATAAACAGTTTTATTTATTAACGGCATTAATTGGTACCGTTAATGGTTTCGTGCCACCACAAGCTACCGTAGCAATAATGCTAGCAGAGACCATGGAGGCAATTCGTTGCATTTCTATCGGGTCAGGATTGTTGGTGATCTGAAACATCAAACCGCCGGCAGCGTCGCATAATTCTTTAAGGGTGGGGGTAGGTTCACAGATCAGATAGCATAAAATGTTATTATTCTTAATCGCCTCGCCAATTTCGCGAGCACTTTGCCCTGAACGCGCTTTTTTGGAATCACCCGTTAAGAACATAATTATTACCCCACGGCTGCGTCTGGTATCAGCTTTCCAAGGGATTTCTTTTAGCAGTTTTACAGCTGCATCAATGTGTGTCTCTTCCAGATCGCCCCCGCCTTCGTAAACGATCTTCTGTGCATCTTGAATAGCCTGATCAACCGTCCCCGCGTTTGTCAGCAGTACCGTCTGTTCTCCACATTCAAGGTCACCGTGAGTTTGCAGATATACTTTTAGCTGTGATGCCTTTGCTTCGATTGGTTTTAAGAGCAGGGGCAGGGCAAGTTTAATCCCTTGTTCGAACTGTAAACTACTACCCGTGCGATCGATATCAACGGCGGCAACGATCTCCGCTGGAATTTTGGGGCGAACAGCTGGTTGTACTAATAATGTATTACCAGAAGACTTAAACTGGTAGCCGCACTTTGCACAAGTTGAAATAGAAGCATCAACTTGCGCCTGACATGATGGACATACTCTGTTCATAGTTTTTTACTTCCTTTCTTTCAGGGAGTTTTCGTTATTGGCGTGATAATTCTTCGGCGGTACACCTTTTATCTGCCGCAATAACCGCCATATTCCCCAAATGGTAAGAAGAATTACACAAACCCTACCCATTATAATCAGTGTGGGCGTGTACTCAGGAAAACGTGAGTACGGTTTCGTAGATTCAATTAGTGGTCCAATGCTCAGAAAGAAAACGACTCCCAGAACCAGCAATAAAATCATTTTTCTACACATAACAACATCACCACCTTTCATATCTAATGACTCACGTTTACAGACCGTTCTGATTCAGTAGCATTTTACGCCATTTTTCAAGATCATTTCGTTGGCTTGACTGTTTGGTAGATAACAACGCATTCTCTGGATTTGTTATCTGATTACTCGTGTTATTATCAACGGATAACTTATTTGAGTGGTTGACTTCGGTATTATTCTGAATCTCGGGCGACTCTTTCTGCGATTGATTTTGGATAACATCGCTGTCTTTCACCTCATGTGGTTGTATGTAGTAGTACCTTTTATTTCTTTTTACCAAAAGGAGCTGTTTGTTTTTCAGCAGTCTTTGAGTAGCGACAGCTATGCTTTCCTTGTCGTCTTCACCTTTGTTCCTTAGGACATACGAAAATGTTGAACTGGGATAAAGGTAAGACATATTTTTTTACCTCCTTATATGATTGGTTTTAAGAAGTTCTCTTAATTTCTCTATATCGTCCCTGGTATATAACCTGATACCTGCTTTAGTTCTTGCAGGATGGGGAAATAGTTTGCCCTCATATCGCCGAAGTGTTGTTTGTCCTATGCCCAGTTCATGGCAGACTTGATTGATTATGTAATAACCTTCATTTTTTAGGGTTTGCCACTGGTTTGAGGCTGTTTTATGTTTGTGTTCGGGGCTGAATCGTGGTATGCCTTTAGCCCTGTGGAAAGATTTTATTATAATGGGCTGTTTGCAGCCACATTGACATAAGTGCTTATTTTGGTTGAGGTTAACCCATTCGGGAAGGGAGATATGCTTGGGTTTTAGGGTTAGTTTTTGCTGTATGACAACTGTATTTGGTCTGTGTAACCGAGATAGCCCGAACCAGGAGGCCCTATCATCAGGACATTGTGCCCGCCGGACGCGGCAACCGTCAGAGCACGCTTGACATGCTCCTGTCCTTTGACTTCGGTAAAATCCACCTCATAACGGTTCAGCCGTGAAAAAGCCTCGTCTAAATCAGTTTTGACGGGTTTGATTTTTATCTTATTATTCAAGAACCCGATTGTTTCTTGAAGGCTGCTTACCGGAATAACGTCTATATTGGAAACAACCGCCGCTTCTCCGGCATTTGCCGACGGTATTATGATCCCCGGCAATCCCTTTTCCGAGCAATTCATAGCCATCGAGAGAACGCCTTTTATCGGCCTGATTTTGCCGTCCAGAGCCAGCTCACCCGCTAATGCGAAATTTCTCAGGGAATCCAGAGAAACCAGTCCGGTTGCGGCAAGTATACCGACAGCAATAGGCAGGTCGTAAACAGGGCCCTCTTTCTTAACGTCGGCCGGAGCCAGGTTTATAGTCAACCGCCCCTGGCCCGGGAAATGATATCCGGTATTGGCAAAAGCCGCTCTAATCCGTGAGATACTTTCCTTTACAGCCGCATCAGGAAGGCCAACTATGATAATGTTAGGGAGATGCCCGCGGGAGATATCGACTTCTATTTCTATCGGGTATGCTTCTATTCCTTTGACTGCAGTGCTGTATATTTTGGCTAACGCCATTATAGGTTTGGGCGGCGGGTTTGTCCGGTTTTCTTTTGACTGATTATCCGAAGCGCCGAATCCAGATTATCAGCCAACGGAATATAGCGGAAAAGCCCGAATATATCCATCGTCTCTTTTACAGAAGCATTTGGGTTTATTATCACAATCCCGCCGTGATGCTCTGTGGCAATACCGGTCAGCTTGGTGAAAAATCCTATGCCAGCGCTGGTTACGTTTTCTAATTTGGTCAGGTCGAAAATAAAATTGCATATTTTCGATTCCACGAATTTTTGTATATTCTTCTCCAATTCAGTGGTAGTTACGCTGTCAAGAGCGCCAATCGGGGCGACAACTAAGATATCGTCCGGCAGTTTTAGTGTTTTTATCTGGAAATTATCCATAGAATACTGCTCCCATTCTCGAGATATCGGAACCATAAGCGCATAATATAACCCTGCCGAATATTGTCAATAAAAAACAGGTTATTTAAAAAGAAATTCTCCAATATCTGTTAATAACTATATTTATAATTTCTGGACTAATTGTTTTGTCATGTTATACATATGGATATGGATGACGTTATTCGACTTGCGGCATATGCGCTGATATTTATCATTATTGGGGGCGCCAGTATCATAAAAAAGATAATCGAAGCCCAAAAACAGCGGGCCGAGATGGAACGCCGGCGGACCACCCTGAACCAGTCCAAACCGGGACTGCAAACCTACCAGGTTCTGCCGGAACCGGTTGCCGAAAAACAGCCGCCGGCCAACCAAACCGAGTTTAACCTTGAGGATATCCTCAGAAAAGCCTTGTTCCTACCGGTCGAAGAACTACAACCCAAGAAAAACGTTTTCAGGCAACCGGATAGGCAAGCTGTTCAAGAAACAAACGCTGAATCTGAAACTGAAATTACAACTGTTTATTCAAAAACGGCAAAAACACAGGAGGAGACTACTGGTGAACGGCTAAAAGCAATATCCGATTCTAAACATGCCTTCAGCTGGCAAGAATTTATGAGTTCATTAGACGAAAAAAGATTATCAGACGCCCAGAAAGCTATAGTACTGACCGAATTATTCAATAAACCGGTGGTATACAGGCAAACTATAAACAGAGTAAGATGAACGAGCTTGCCCCGTTAGCAGCAAGATTTCTTATCTTGCTATTAACAGGGCGAGTGGCGGAATGGCAGACGCTGGGGACTTAAAATCCCCTCTCCTTACGGAGGTGAGGGTTCAACTCCCTCCTCGCCCATTTTAGAAGTTCTTGGCGAATGCAATGAGCCTTAGAACTTCTTATCCCGCACCAAGTGCAGGGATCAGAAAAAAATTATTCTATGCAACGCGGTCTTATCATTGTTATCACCGGCCACGGCAAGGGCAAAACCACTTCTGCCCTGGGCACGGCTTTCCGGGCAATCGGACAGGGGCTCAAGGTCCTGGTAATCCAGTTCCTCAAAAGCTCACCGGTCTACGGCGAAATAGAAACGGCCAAGCGCCTGGCGCCTGAGCTGGAAATCATCCAGGCCGGCAAGGATTGCGTCTTCCCTGTCAAATCCAGCCAACGATACGCCTGCCCCAACTGTGACTTTGCCTGCCACGTTGACCCTAAAAACCCTTCGGCTGACGACAAAGCCGCCGCGGCTGACGCGCTTGAATTAGCCCGGACCAGAATCACATCGGACAGATATGATCTGGTCATACTGGATGAGATAAATTATGCCATTGAATATGGGCTGGTTTCGGTTGACGAAGTGCTAAAATTGGCTAAGGATAAACCAGCCAAGCTCCATCTGGTCCTGACCGGCCGCAATGCCCCGCCACAACTGACAGCCGCGGCTGACTTGGTCAGCGAGGTGCTGGAAATAAAACATCCCTTTCAGAACGGCTTGAAGTCAGTCAAAGGCATTGATTATTAGTGCCAGTAGGAGTGCAACAACGTACTGGCACTTATCCCAACACGAAATGTCGGGATTAGAGCCAGTTAGTTATAGTTCAACTGCCTGTCCCCCTCAAGGGGAGGCCCTCTGGGGCTCTGAAGTTGCAGCCGATGGCCTGGCACTTATCCCGCAAGCGCAGCTTGACGGAACAAAAATAATCATTGAGTTAGTGCCGCTTGAAATGTATTAGTATTACCGCCCGTACTTGATGCGTTCGGCCAGAATCTCAGGCAGTTTGGCCTTTTTAATCTTATCCGAAGCTTTTTCAACGTCGTATTCGATGCGTTTAATCCAGATAATACCTTCGGCGTCATCGTAGATTGCGTAGGCCGCGGCTGGATTATCATCACGCGGCTGTCCAACACTGCCGATGTTGGCAATAACCTTGATTTCCTTGGTCACCGGCAGGAATGGCTCGGTCGAAAATGAAAATGACCCCCTCTGAAGCACGAAAGAAACCGGCACGTGCGAATGGCCGATGAAGCAGATATTCCCGTCTAAGTTACTGAATCCAAGCTGGACATCGTAATTGGTCTGGATATATTCGAACAACTCCGGGTTATAAAGCGTGGAATGGACTATGGTCAACCCGTTAAGCTTTTCAACCAGCCGAAGTTTGCCCAAAAAATCGCGGTATTTGGGGGGAAGCTGGTTCCTGGTCCATTCAATTGCCTGGAACGCATAGTGATTGAAAAAATCAGTGTTAAGAATCCCAACCGCGGCGAAGTCATGATTCCCGGCTACGATAATAGGTTTAAGTGCCAGGATTTTGTCAATACAGGCGACCGGGTCGGCGCCGTAGCCGACGATGTCGCCGGTGCAGATATATTTATCAGGCTTCTCCTGGGCGCATTTTTCTAAAACCGCCTCCAGAGCCTCGAGGTTACCGTGAATATCTCCAAAAATCGCATATTTCATTTAATTTCCCTTTTACCAAATATCGCTATAGTAACAAGTAAAACTATGGTACAATATATCACGGTATAAACGGTAGCCAGCGCAATGTATTTTAATGATATCGGCGTCATGGTCGATACTAACGATGAAACATTCAGTATCGTGAAATTAGGCAGTATCAGGGTGACCAACTGGCCAAACAACGGCTCTGCCGCGCCGCCTTCATTCAGGCTGTGGTATAAATAATCCGAGATATGCCCGACGGCAAAAATGACAAAACACCCGATGCCCGTTATGACCAGCGGAAAATATGTGGCTATAAGCACTGCAAACGACGTCAGCAAAACCACCTGCATGAAACACAGGTAAACGCCCTTGACCAGAAGCCACCCATCGCCCCGGATAAAATGGAACAGCCCCGCACTGAACGGCTTGCCCTGCCGGACCATCAAATCAATCTGAGGCTTGCCTTCCTTGTACCAGTAAACTAATATGTAAACCAGCCCCATAACGACAGCGGCCAAGAACAATGCGACCACGATGCCGACAAACTTACCCAGGATGAATTCCGAACGCCGGACCGGCTTGGAAAAAAGCATCATTACGGTCAGCCGTTCTATCTCTTGCGTAATCACCTGGTTGGCCGTGAGAATTGCGATGAGTATCAATCCGAATACTATAGCGGCTAGCCCGACTTCGCGGACCATGGACATCTCCTCACCAAACGCGAAAAGGCTGAATAGCGGAGCTATTAATATAAGTATTACCGATACCGCAATGATAATATAAAATAGCGGCTGGCGCACCGATTCCCGGTAGGTCATCAACCCGATCTGGTAAACATTTCTCATAACTTTTGATTATAGTCGGCTGCCTGTCCCCCTCAAGGGGAGGCCCTCTGGGGCTCTGAAGTTGCAGCCGACTATACCCGGCAGTCCATCGGCTGTTAGCGACAAAGGAGCGTTACAGCCGAGGATACTCAGCAGTCCCTAAAGGGAGGCAGTAGCTCTAATTCACTAACGTTCAAACTGCTGGAGTATAATTCGCTCCGCTCAAACTGCCGGAGTATACAATTTACCCGTTCCCTTTCAAGATTTCCAGCGTATTTTTGATAATGTAATTAACTTGTTTATCGTTCAGCGTCGGGTAAATCGGGATGGACAGCGTCGATTTGTATAACTTCTCGGTCATCGGGAAACTATTTCCCGGCAAGCTAAGATATTGATGAAGCGGTTTATAGACCGGGCGCTTGGACTCAATGCCCTTGCGTGACATAAACGCAACCGCTTTGCCGACATTATCTACTCGGACCGGATACCTGAAAAAGACACCCCGGTTTTGCGGCGAACCCTGAAATCCAAACGCTTGTTCATACTTTCGGGCAATCGCCTGCCGCCTGCGGATGAACCCGGGCAACCGCTTCAGTTGGACCAACCCCAGCCCGGCCGCTAAATCACTCATCTGGTAATTATACCTTTGCCTGTAGTCTTCGCGGTTGTCGAATTCCCTCAAATTCCTGATTTTATCCAACAACTGCTTGTCGTCGGATGCGACCATGCCGCCATAGCCGGTGGTCATCATCTTGGTGGCGTAGAAAGAAAATATGGACACCTTTCCGAAAGTCCCGGCCTTTTTGCCATTATAAACAGCGCCAATGCTCTGGGCGCAGTCCTCAATCACCGGCACGCCCAGCTTTAGTAAACGGCTCAGGTCGGCTGGCCGGCCGAAAATATGCGGAACGATGATTGCCTTGGTCCGCCCAGTAATTCTCTGCTGGGCCGAATTGGGGCAAAGATTATAATCATCGCCGATATCAACCAGGACCGGACTGGCGCTGGTATAATTAACCGCGTTAAGAACCGCCGTGCAGGCATAGCTGGGAATAATCACCTCATCGCCCGGCTTGACGCCCATAGCTAACAATGTCAAATGCAAAGCGCTGACTCCGGAATTGACGGCTACCGCGCCCCTGGCGCCCAGGAACCTGCTGAAAGCCTTCTCAAAAGCCGCTACTTTCGGCCCTTGAGCCAGGTAACCGGATGCCAGAACACCCTGCAACATCCTCGACTCGGCATTTCCCAGCGTCGGCATTGAGTGTCTTATTAACATATATCTTCTTTGTGCTCTTTGTGTCCTTAGTGGTGAATCTCCTACCACACGAACCTGTAACACATGAATGCCTCAGCCGCTTCAACAGATATTTCCTTGCCCCGCAGGCGAACAAGTGTTTCCAAATTCTCCATACTGCAATGATGCAAACGGTCTTTCAGTTGCGACTTATGAAACGACAGCGCTTTGAGCTTCTTGCCCAGGTAATCTGATATATCGATGTAAAAGTTAGGGTGAAACTTCTCGTATTCTACGTTCCAGAACAAGGTCGGATTGTCGTAAGACAGCACTATCGGCGGAAAATATTTGACACTGGGCGAATGCGGGCGGCAGGCCGTGAACCCGGCCTGGAACACCGCCGCGTGGTCCTGGTTATATGATATGGCCGGCAGGGCTACGATGGTCGGCTTAATCCGGTCAATGCTCACCTTGCTCTCGCGCTCGATAACCCCAATCAGGTCGCGGCGCGGCATGGCATCCAGTCGAAGATGCTTTTCGCTGTCGCTGAAAACGATGTCATAATCGTCCACCTTAAGGAACCGGGCGGTCTTGTCGAACTCGGCCCGGCGCACATCCTTGCGGACCATCTCTTTCCGGCCGTCGTAATGCTTCAGGTCGCCCACCGACATAAGCATAACATAGACCTTGCCGCCCATAGCCTTAATCTTGGCAATCGTGCCGGCACAGCCGAATGCCTCGTCATCTGCGTGCGGGGAAACCACCAGCAGGGTCTGCTTGCCCAGGAACTCGTCGCTAGCCACGCAATGATTATTTCTTTTGGTCATATTAAGAATCCTTTCTCTGTTAAGCGCACAAAGTATCAGCGCTATGTTAAACAGGCCGACGCCGGCTGTCAATCTAATTATTGCACCATCTTAAGGAACTCGGCTTCGTCAATGACCTTGACGCCCTGTTTGCGGGCCTGGTCCAGCTTGGAGCCGGGGCTGTCGCCCGCCACCAGGTAATTGACCTTTTTGCTGACCGATTCGGCTGTCCGGCCGCCCAGTTTTTCCACCAGCTCCTTGGCCTGCGGCCGGGAGTATTTGGCCATCTCGCCGGTAAATACAAATGTCAGGCCTTTGAGTTTGCCGCCGGATTTCTTAACCGATTCCGTAACAACGCCGCCCTCTTTGAGCCGGTCAATCAGGTTGCGGTTGGCCGGGTTGAGGAAGAAATCCCGGATGCTCTGTGCTACCACCGGCCCGACCTCGGATATCTGCCGAAGCTCTTCGATGCCGGCCTGCCCAAGCCGCTCCATTTGCTCGAAATGCTCGGCCAATAGCCGGGCTGTCGCCTCGCCCACGTGCCGGATGCCCAACCCGTATATCAGACGGTGCAATGTCGTCCGGCGCGAACGGTCTATCGCCTCGATGATGTTCGCGGCCGACTTGTCACCCATCCGCTCCATTTCCAAGATATCGGCCTTGGACAAGAAATATAAATCAGCCGCGTTTTTGATTATGGATTTATCAATCATTTGGTTAATCAGCTTGTCGCCCAGCCCCTCGATGTTCATCGCCTCGCGCTGGGCAAAATGGGCAATACTGCCCTTGACCTGGGCCGGACAGGAAACGTTGGGACAGCGCGGAATGACTTCATCCGCCTCAAGTACCACGCCGGCGCCGCAGGCCGGGCATTTGCCCGGCATCACGAAGGATTTTTCCTTGCCAATCCGCTTGGAAACGATTGCTTTAATGATTTTAGGAATGACATCACCGGCCCGCTTGACCACCACCCAGTCGCCGATGCGCAGGTCCAGCCGCTTTATTTCATCTGGGTTATGGAGCGTCGCGTGCGATACCTCGACCCCGCCGATGTAAACCGGTTTTAGTTCGGCCACCGGCGTCAGCGCGCCGGTCCGGCCCACGCCGACCTTGATATCCAGCACCTGTGTAGTCTCCTCGTGCGCCGGGAACTTGTAGGCAATGGCCCAACGCGGACTTCGCGCGCGTAATCCCAGCTCGTTCCGCAGCCCAAAGTCGTTAACCTTGATGACCACGCCGTCTATCTCGTAAGGCAGAGACTGGCGCTTGGCCAGCATATCGCGGTAATATTCCTTTATCTCGGATAGGTCGGCACAGCGCCGGCTGAGCTTGATGACCTTCAGCCCCAGTTGCGCCAGCTGTGCCATGGCCTGTTCGTGGCTCTTGAAGTCTATGCCCTTGACTAACCCCAGCCCGTGAATCATTATGTCCAGCGGCCTAGCCGCGGTGACCTTGGGGTCAAGCTGTCTGAGCGAGCCAGCCGCGGCGTTGCGCGGGTTGGCAAACGGCTCACGGCCGTCACGGACCGTCTGGCGGTTGAGCTCGTTGAAACTGGCCAGCGGCAGGAACACCTCGCCCCGGACCTCGAGATATTCCGGTATTTGACTGTCGCTAACCCCGCTGGAATAAGCGGGGTAATGTGGCAGATAACTCGCACCGCCTTTGGCATGGCTCGAACTGCCACTAATTAGTTTGAGCGGTATGCTCTTGATGGTCTTAAGGTTTAAGGTTATATCCTCACCAATCTGACCGTCACCCCGGGTTGAACCATTCTTGAATGCGCCCTTTTCATATACCAGTTCCACGGCCGAGCCGTCTATCTTCGGCTCGCAGACGAAATCCGATTTCTTGCCGCGCGAGTCCTTGACCAACCGTTCATACCAGGCATCCATCTCCGGCTCATCCATGGCGTTTTCCAGGCTTATCATCGGAAGCGAATGCTCGATGGTCTTAAATCCCGAGGCCGGCTGGCCCCTATTAGCGGGACTGCCTGCGGGCTGGGCGCCCACACGCTGGCTGGGCGAATCGGGCGTAACCAATTCCGGATGCTTGGTTTCCAGCTCGACCAATTCCCGGAGCAGGCGGTCGTATTGGGCGTCGGACACCTCCGGCGCATCCATAACGTAATAGAAGTAGTTATGGCGGTTGATTTCCTCGCGCAAATTGGCGATTTTGGTTTTAACAGATGCTGATTGGTCGGACATAATTATATTTTTTATACTTATTTAAACCCGTATGTCAAGATATGACTTATTATGCCTGAGATTCCAAATATATCTTTTGACACCCCTGATTGGGTTGATATACTTAACAGCTTAAGAAACTCGAATAATAATTCCTAATTAGCCACGGAGACGCAGAGTTAACAGAAAGGGCTTATTATAAAGAACCCATGAAAACAGGAAGAAATTCAAGGCTTCCTATGTTTTTCATTAACCATTTTATTCCGCTCCGTGTTCTCTGTGCCTCTGCGGCATAAGGTTTTTATAAAGATTCTAATTATGAACAAGCTCAGAATAGACCTTAATTGTGATTTAGGCGAAGGCTCCGGAACGGACCGGCGCAAGCTGGACCGTGAATTGATGAGATATATCACCTCGGCCAACATCGCCGGCGGATTTCATTCCGGCAGTCCGGCCATTATGCGCGAGACAATCCGGGCTGCTCAAAAATACCGCGTGGCAATAGGCATTCACCCGGGCTTCCCCGACCCGGCCGGATTTGGCCGCCGGCGCTTGCAACTTTCACCCGAGGAAGTAACAGACTACGTAACTTACCAAATCGGCGCGTTGGAAGCATTGGCCCGGGCCGCCGGTTCGGAACTACAACACCTTAAACTGCACGGGGCGCTCTATCATCTGGCGCTTGATAATAAGAAAATAGCCCGGGCTGTGGCAAACGCCGTCAAACGAACCAACCGTCGCTTATGGATTTTAACCCTGCCGGATTCGCAGATGGAACTGGCCTGCCAATCAGCCGGATTGAAATGCGCCCGTGAAGCATTCGCCGACCGGGCCTATACAGCAGATGGCCGGCTGGTCCCCAGGGATAAGCCGGGCGCCGTTATTGCCTCTGCCCGGCAGGTATGCTCCCGGATGCTTAAACTGCTGACACAGGGGAAATTAACCTCCATTGACGGACAGGAAATAAAACTTGGGAAAATAGATACCATCTGCCTGCACAGTGATACCCCGGACGCCCTT
This sequence comes from Planctomycetota bacterium, assembly GCA_043808305.1. Classification (GTDB taxonomy): domain Bacteria; phylum Planctomycetota; class MHYJ01; order JACQXL01; family JACQXL01; genus JBBAAP01. Next base: position 21,671 of record JAZDFB010000058.1, read on the forward strand.
GAAATCGCCAGGAAACTAAGAACGAGGTTGGTTCAAGAGGGAATAGAAGTCACATCGCTGGGAAAAAAGTGAGAAACTAATGCCTGATAACCCGGATGTGCGGTATCTTTACGCCGGAGACTGCGGCTTGACCGTTGAATTCGGCAACCAAATCAGCCCGGAACTCCATCTGAAGGTTACCCGGCTCTTATCGGCCCTGGACCAAAAACCTATCCCGGGAATCTTAGACCTGATACCCGCTTACCGGTCTCTTCATATCCAGTATGACCCCTTGATAATACCGCCTGAACTCCTGATACAGCAGATTAGAGCCGTCCAAACATCGGCGCAAGAGATAAAATCGTCTGTTCCCAGAACGGTTAAGGTGCCGGTTGTTTATGGCGGCCAAGCCGGGCCCGATTTGGAATCGCTGGCTGAGCATCATCATCTGACAGCACAAGAAGTAATCAGGATTCATTCAGAGGCTGATTACTTAGTTTATATGATAGGATTCACCCCCGGTTTTGCGTATCTGGGCGGAATGCCTGAACGGATAGCCACACCCAGATTAAAGACGCCCCGATTGAATGTGCCTGCCGGTTCAGTCGGCATTGCCGGGGCGCAGACCGGGATTTATCCGGTGCAAAGCCCGTCCGGCTGGCATATTATCGGCCGCACCGCGCTGAAACTGTTTAATCCGGCGGATAATCCGCCTTCGCTGTTAAGGCCCGGAGACAGGGTAAGATTTATCCCCGCGCCCGAATAAATCACGAACGGAGCTAAGATGTTGCAGATAATCCAACCCGGTTCTTTGACGACGGTCCAGGACCGCGGCCGGCTCGGCTACCAGCGTTATGGCGTGCCTGTTTCCGGCCCGATGGACCGGTTCGCATTTGGAATCGCCAACCTTCTGGCCGGCAATCATCAGGATGCGGCTTGCCTTGAGGTAACCCTGTTCGGCCCGGAGCTGAAGGTATTGGAGGATTCGGTCATCGCCGTTACCGGAGCTGATTTCCCAGTCACTTTAGACGGGCAACCGATGCCGATGTGGCAATCGCTCAAGGTCAACCACCGCGGTTCCGTCATCTCTTTCGGCGTTGCCGGAACCGGTTGCCGGGCTTATCTGGCCATCAGGGGCGGAATCAAGAACATACCCCGTATCCTGGGAAGCCAATCCACCTACACCCGCAAGGGCGCATTGGGCCAAGGCGAAATCAAACCCCTTGGCACGGATGATATCATCGAGGCGGGAATACCTGTCGAACGGGCGGGATACCAGCAAAGAATCCTGAGCGCTGAATTCATACCCCGATATCCGGATGAGATTACGCTCCGGGTAATAATGGGTCCGCAGAACGACTATTTTACCCCGGAAGGAATCAAAACGTTTCTGGCATCCGAATACAAGGTAACCACAAACTCGGACCGTATGGGCTACCGATTAGAGGGGCCGCCCATAGAACATTCCGAAAGCGGAGAAATAATATCGGACGGCGTCCCGCTCGGAGCGGTTCAGGTTCCGGGCGACCGGATGCCGATTATCCTTATGGCAGACCGGCAGACTACGGGAGGCTATCCTAAAATAGCAACGGTCATCACGGTTGACACATATAAATTAGCCCAGGCCCGGCCGGACAACCGGGTAAGATTCTCCGCCGTATCGATTCAGGAAGCCATATCCGAGTTGAGGAAAGTAGAGAATATCTTTCAATTGATTCACCGTTCATCCCGTTAGAGGAGTACCTCTAACGGGGCAATAAGAACGTAAAGCCTTAACTCTAAAGACTCTTTAGACTTATTCCACACACCCTTTAAGCCAGATGTTCGTAGCAGTCAACTGCCCGTCCACCCGGATAGCCGGCACGCCATCCACCGTAGCACGGAGAAGATCCAGCGAGGCGCGGTATTTCTTATAACCCTTGCTGATATTCTTGGTTTGGGAAAAGACAATCGCATCGCGGTTCTTACCGGCCCGGGATACAAATGTGGGCGAGACAGAACCGGCAAAATTAGCGCTCGACGGACCGGCCATCTTCTCCAGATAGGCCGCTTCATTCGGAATGACCTTGTCGCGTTTGGTCTCGGTCAGGTCTATGACATTCTTCTGTGTCCGCTCCCACTGCTCGGCCATATGTTCAGGCACGCCCTTGAGGTCAAGGGGTATCATCAGGAGCACCCCGCTGACTACTACTTTCTTAGGCATAATATTATCCTCTGGCGCTCCCGCTAATAAGCGGGATAAACTCCGCACCCATGCCTGTCCCGCCACAGGCGGGAGCGCGAAGTGGCGCCACTTTCTTAACCACAGATTATCCTCCACCCCGATGGTTATAGATCGGCTGCCTGTGAAGTTGTAGCCGACTATACCCGGCAGTAATCTTCACAGACTGCCACCTACTAATCAACTTTCCTTTACCCTATAGGGTAGCCCCCTAACCCCCTATACTATTCCTAATCCTATAGTATAGCATAACTACTGCTATAATATACGATTACTAATGCTACCATATACCATAATATATAGTATATAATAAGATTAGATATGCTATATTATACCTTAAGTTATGATATAATATATTATTAGTTACACTATAGCATAGTGAATCAGTTGGTATAAAATACCATTAGTAAAACTATGGTATAGTAACATTAACACTATAGCATACTAACGGTCTGGCTACCCCATACCCACC
>JAZDFB010000059.1:0-2389 GCA_043808305.1 Planctomycetota bacterium
CGCGTACCGGTATCAGGCTCGACCCTGCCAAGCAGACCGTCTGGGCCGTCAGAAGATTCCAAGATTATAAGAGCCAGTATCCGATTTTGCGGTTTTTGGTTCACATTATATGCGCCGACCCCACGAAACAATTTACCAGAAATGAATTAAAAGAGTTGTGGATGCGCGACAGCCCCGAATTACGTAACGGCCAAGAAGGAGAATTAGTACACGCTGTTCTTGATTATCTCTTTGCCGGCAGGGAAACCATTACCGGCTTAGGCCAGCAGGTTGTTGTCGGTTGCCCGAACCCCGAGCAGATACCGTACTGGGCAGAGCAGTTTACGCATTGGATGAACGACGTGCCGGAGTTAAAAGGCCGGTTCGTATTTATTTCGAATTCCGATATGTCTATGCTTGGGATGCAATCCCTCGGCTCGGACATTCTCCTCAATATGCCGCGGGACTTCGAAGAGGCATGCGGCACCTCAACGCAGCGTAGCGCCAGAAATGGGGGCGTTCCTATTACCATTGCCGGGGCAGGCGATATCGAGTGGGTAACGGATTTTAACGAAAAAACGGGTATGGGTGGAGGCTCCCTTTTTGGCCCGTATATTAATCAAACACCCGAAGGCCCTGTTGCTGACAATGCGCTATTCCATCGCAAGGCCCCTGCAGATATTTTAAAGAAGATTGAATTGGCTTCGAAACATTTCTATACGCAGCCGGACGTATGGCAAAAACGGATGCTTGTCTCCTACCGCGATTCAGAAAAGGCTACTGCCGTGGCAATGGAAAAACGGTATGCCCAAAGGGTGTACGTCCGGGCGCTTGCGGCTCGACGGCAGAATAAAGAACCGGAAGATTCCAAAGCCTCGGATGGCAACGGCGCTGTTAACTCCTTCCTCCCCGGCCTTGGCCTCCTTACGCTTCTGCCGCTCGCGGGCATGATGAGCGCGGCGAACGATGCGGCGGGTAAGAATATGCAAAACAAACGCCTCGCCCTTATCGCAGCTGCCGGCTTAGCTGATGCCGAAAATGAAAACGCAAAAGAATTATGCTGGAAGATCGCGCATGATCAATCACAACCGCTCGAATACCAGGTCATTTCTTGGCTCGGCCTGATGAGAGACTACTCACCAGAAAGTTTCCTTTGGAAGATGGCTATCGATAAATCGCAGCCGGAATTACAGCTCATCGCATGTATTGGCATGGCAAAACGCTATCCCAATTCTCGCTTTACCGAATTCCTTCAGGAAGTGGTCGACGGCGAATCAGACTCGCGGTCGCCTAAGCTACGCATCATAGCAATGGCAGGATTGGTCGGGTTGCGCGGCGGGCACGAATATTTTTGGAGTGAGTTGGTAAGAATAATAGGGAATACCAAACAGCCACTTGAAAATCGTCTTTGGGCGGCGTTAAAAACAGCACGCGATTTAAAGGCCGCGTACGAGTTATGCGACCATACACTTTCAAAATCAACCGGCCTCTTCGCCTTCGCGGGGATCTTTATCCCGATGGGGCTGTTGGGGAGCATTGCTGAAGAATCGTTGGCGGCATTGAAACAAGCTGCCGGCAAGCAGACCAAAGAAGAAATTCCTGCCGAAAACCCCTTCCGCGAAATCGGCTTTGACCCGGCAGCGCGCTTAGGATGGTTTAATCCGCCGGCATGGAGTGATGTCGAAGGGAACCTTACCTCCTTCCTCAAACTTTCCGAAGGCAAAGAGAATTTCATCTTTATCGGCATGGGCGGTTCCATCAACACCGTCAAAGCCTTGATTGAGATTTACAAAGGAAAGTCCAAATACAAGGTCTTTGCCTATGACCACCTTGACCCGCAGGCCTTAACGGAAATCTTATCCCAGGTTGATTTGGAAAAGACCCTGGTTATTTCCATAAGTAAATCAGCCACCACCAAAGAGACCCGCGTCTTATCAGCTAATCTGCGCGAGGCACTCGAACAGTCCCTATCCCATCTACGCGAGGCGTTTAAAAAGGCAGGGCTGTCCTATAAAGACCATTTCCTGTGGCTCATTGATTTGCCGAAGAAAAACGACCTTTATACCATGGATGATGCCAGCTGGAAGGATGTTGCCGTGCTTCCGATACAGCCCGACGGGAGAACCGATATCGGCGGAAGGTTCACTGCGCCCCACACGATGATTTTCTTCCTGCCGCTTTTTATCTTCGAGAATAAAGATATCAAGCGCGTTAAGAATCTATACAAGGATTACCGCATGGTTATTAAGCAATTAAGGCAGCGGGCGGCAAGGGAGGCAGAGAGGTTATTCAAAGACAGGTCTCAATATTTTGCCGTACAGCTCCCCAGACACAGAGTTAGATTGCAGTCAGCGTTATTAACTTGGACTACTCAACTCATCCAGGAATCCATGGGTGCCAAGATCGAGGG